>NZ_PYIA01000008.1:0-13496 GCF_013265645.1 Sphingopyxis sp. BSNA05
AAACGAAGAAATGCTCGCCCGCCTGATGGCGCAGGCGGAAGGCGATGGCGCGGATCTGGTGACGCTGCGCGCGATTGTCGAGGAGGCGACAGATAGCGGCGCGGTGCGGGTGCTCGACCGGTTGGGGCTGTCTGATCCCGGTGCCGAGGATGATATCGATGAATTGCGCGAGCTGCTGCGCGCCTGGCGCGACGCGAAGGCGAGCGCGTGGAAAGCGGCGATCCGCTGGATAATTCGCGGGACGCTGGCCTTGCTGCTGGTCGGGATCGCGATGCGCTTGGGGCTGGGACATCTGGTGTCGTGATGGTTGTGCAGACGCCCGTTCGTGCTGAGCCTGTCGACGCACCTTTTGCCGGAAAAGGCCCTTCGACAGGCTCAGGGCGAACGGAACCCGCAAACATCGTGCGCTTTGCAGGCTATGCCGCGATCTTCAACCGGATCGACAAGGGCGGCGATATCATCCGGCCGGGAGCGTTCGGCGATCTGGCGGACGGGCAATCCTTGCCGTTGCTCTGGCAACATGATCCGCGCCAGCAGATCGGCCGCGTCGACTATGTGCGCGAGGACCGGCGCGGACTGCGGGTGATCGGGACCATATCGACCGCGACGCGGGCGGGGCGGGATGCGGTGGCCGGTCTGGCGAGCGGCGCTCTCGGGGGGTTGAGTTTCGGCTATCGGGTGAACCGCTCAACCGGTCGGGAGCCGCGCGAGCTACTGGATCTCGATGTGGCGGAAGTGTCGCTGGTGACATTTCCGATGCAGCCATGGGCGCGCGTTCACCATGTGGATGGACGAGCTGGTTTCACTTGAAAATTTCCTGTCCCAGTGTATTATTGCGGCAATACACAAAGGAGAAAGATCGATGAAAGCCCTTATTGCCACCCTGGCGGCGCTTTGCTTTGCGATTCAGCCAGCTCTTGCAGAAAATATCCCCGAAGAAGCGCGCGAACCCGTCCGGGTGATGGTGCTGGGTGCCTATCATTTTGCCAATCCGGGTGCTGATCTGAACAATCCGCAAGCCGATGATGTGCTGACACCCAAGCGGCAGAAGGAACTTGCGGCGCTGGCGGAGACGCTGAAGACATTCCGACCGACGGTTGTCGCCGTCGAAGCAAGGGCCAAGCCGCCTTATGCGGATGCGGGCTTTGACGACTTCAAGCCGGAGGATCTGGCCAGGAAACGCAACGAAGTGGTGCAAATGGGTTATCGGGTCGCCCATGCTGCTGGCATTGAAAGAGTCTATGCGATTGATGAACAGCCGTCAGAGGGAGCACCGGACTATTTTCCCTATGGCCGCGTCCAGCAACAGGCCGAGGAAACCGGCGAGGCCGAACGCCTCAAGATCATGTCGGATTTCGGTGCGATGATGGCCAGGTTTGAAGAGGAGCAGAAGAGCAAGACCATTCCGGAGTTGCTCATGTTCTGGAATGGCGACACACTGCCGGACGATTTCTACTGGAACATCATGACCATCGGGCAGGGTGAAAAACAGACGGGCGCCGAACTCGCCGCCTACTGGTTCATGCGCAACGCGAAAATATTCAACAAGCTGGTGCAGGTGACCCAGCCGGGTGACCGGGTAATCCTGATCTTTGGCAGCGGCCACAGGGCCTGGCTGCGCGAAATGGTCGAGAAAACACAAGGCTACGAGCTGGAGCCGGTGATGCCCTATCTGCAGCAGGCTGCTGACGCCCTGTCCGAATAGAGCCGGACAATTTGAAAACCCCGAGCCGCCCCTCACCGGGCGGCTTTTTTATTGCCCACAGGAAAGGAAAGACATGACAGATTCTCCCCAATTCGAAACCAAGGCCGACCCGCTTGAAGCGTCATTCGACGCGGTGCTGATGGCCGAGGATGTCGCCAGCCAGAGCGATCAGATCAAATCATTGCGCACCGATGTGGATGGCCTGAAGGTGCAGATGAGCGATATTTCCAAGGCTTCGGCCCGGCCCGCGCTGGATGGCGCGAAGGGGATGCCCTCTTCGGCTGCCGCGCAGGATTTTGTCGCCAAATATCTTCGCCGTGGCGAGCAGGCAGGTGTTGAACTGAAGAGCTTCTCCGGTGCGTCCGGACCCGAGGGCGGCTTTGCCGTGCCGCAGGAGATCGATGCGCTGATCGGGGCGACGCTGAAGGATATCTCGCCGATCCGGTCGATTGCGACGGTCGTGCAGACCGGGACGGCCGGCTATCGCAAGCTGGTCACCACCGGCGGCACGCCCTCCGGCTGGGTCAGCGAGAACGCCGGCCGTCCGGAAACCGATACGCCGGATTTCAACGAGATCGCGCCGCCGAGCGGCGAGCTGTACGCCAATCCGGCGGCGTCGCAGGCGATGCTCGATGATGCGGCTTTTGACGTCGAATCCTGGCTGGCGGACGAGATCGCCCGCGAATTTGCCCAGGCCGAAGGGGCTGCTTTTGTTGGCGGCTCCGGCGTCAACCAGCCGCGCGGCTTTCTCAACGCGACGGTGACCGACGAGAGTGATGACGTGCGGGCGTTCGGGTCTTTGCAATATGTGCCGTCGGGCGCGTCTGGCAGTTTCGACAGCGAAGATGTGCTGGTCGATCTGGTCCACACGCTGCGTCCCGCCTACCGGCAGGGCGCATCCTTCGTGATGAACAGCTCGACGCTGGCGCATATTCGGAAGTTCAAGACGGCGGACGGTGCCTTTCTGTGGCAGCCTTCGCTCGCCAGTGGCCAGCCCGCGACCTTGCTCGGCTATCCGGTGGTCGAGGCCGAAGACATGCCCGATATCGCGGCGGACAGCCTGTCGATTGCCTTCGGCAATTTCCGCGCCGGCTATCTGATCGCCGAACGTAGCGCGACCAGCATCTTGCGTGATCCGTTCACCAACAAGCCGTTCGTCCATTTCTACGCGACGAAGCGCGTGGGCGGGCAGATCATGAATTCGGAAGCGATCAAGCTGATGCAGTTCAGCGCTTCCTGAAGCCTTCTGACTGAAGCCCTTGCTGCGCTTTGGCGCAGCGCGCCCGTGCCGGTTGCTCCCCCTCTCGATCCGGCGCGGGCGCATATTTCTAAACCCAAGTGAAAGGATGCCGCGACCGTGAGCTTCCCCATTGCAGACTGGCCGGATTTGCCGGCAGCGCTGATCGCAGAGGTCAGGGATTTTGTCCGGATTGATCATCAGGCCGATGATGCCGCGATCGATGCGTTTGTGCGCAGCGCCGCGTCCTTGTGCGAGGATTTTACCGGCCAGATGCTGATTGCGCGATCGGTGACCGATATGTTGCCGGCGCGGCGCGAGTGGCAGAAGCTGAAGCGGCTGCCGGTGCAGTCGATTGTTTCGGTCGAGGCGGTGGGCGCGGACGGGATCGCGGCGGCGTTTGCGGTCGAGGACTATGCCCTCGATATCGACAGCGACGGTATCGGCTGGATCAGGCTGCACCGCAGCGACGGCGGGTCGCGGATCCGTGTGGCCTATAGCGCCGGTCTGGCGACGGACTGGGACGAGCTGCCTGCGGGCCTGCGCCAGGGGATCGTGCGGATGGCGGGCTATCTCTACGCCAATCGCGACGGTGTTGACGCCGGTGGTCCGCCGAGCGCGGTGACCGCCTTGTGGCGACCCTTTCGCCGAATGAGGATGGCATGATGGGACAGGAATTTTCCGGAATCTTGCGCGAACGCATATCAATCGAGCGGCAGAGTCACGGGCGCGATGCGCTGGGGTCCGCCGAACCGCAATATCTTACCGTAGGCGTCTTCTGGGCGGCTGCCGAAGCCTTGCACGGCGGAACGGCCAGCGAAGCGGAGAGCCGCTCGGCGATGCCGCGCTGGCGGTTCACCCTGCGCGAGACCCAGGTGATCAAACCGGGCGACCGGCTGGTCTGGGGGGACCGGATAATGACCATTTCAAGCGTGATTCTGGAGCACCGTCTGGTCCCGAAAACCATATTGCAGGCGGAAGAGACAAGATGATGGAAAATTGCAGAAGCGCGGGGAGGCGATTGCCGGCCAGCGGCTGGCCCGCGCTAAATCCGAGATCAAGTCACTGCTGGCAGAGGAATTGCCGGGCGATGTGCGGGTTACTGAAACTGGCGAAGGAGTCCAGGTGGAAGGCCGGCGGCTGAAACAGCGGCTGATCGGGAATAGCAGCCTGCGCGATGTCGCCTTTCTGATGCGGGCCGTACGATGAGCAGCGCGCTGGAAGCGGTGCAGCAGCAGCTGGTGACGCAGTTGATGGCGCATCCGTCGTTGAGCGGCCTGGTCAGCGGCATATTCGACGGTCCGCCGCCGCGTGCGGCTTTCCCTTATATCGCATTGGCGACGGGAGCCTCGCTCGACTGGAGCCACAAGGGTGGTGCCGGCCGCGAGTTGAGCCTTGCGCTGACCGTTCACGACGACGGCGAGACGGCGGCGCGCCTGCACCGGGTGATGGCGCTGGTCGAGGAGGCTCTGGAACCGGGACTGGATGATCCTAATGGCTGGCAGATCGTCACCTTCGATTTTCGCCGCACGCGCGTTCTGCGCAGCGCGATCAGCCCGTGGAATGGTCTGGTCGAGTATCGCGCGAGGGTTTTGAGGGAATAGTGCCCCTGCGCAGGCAGGGGGCCATCTCCCGACCTTGGCTCCACGAACAATCGATATTTGTGCGCAATTCAAGCGGCACGAGATGGGCCCCCGCCTGCGCGGGGGCACAACAACCAACATGAAGGAAACGGAATATGGCAGCAGAAAAAGGCAGCGCCTTTCTCCTGAAAATCGGCGATGGCGAGAGCCCCGTCAGCTACACGACCATCGCGGGTCTGCGGACCACACAGATGTCGATCAATGGCGAACCGGTAGCGATCACCAGCAAGGACAGCGGCGGCTGGCGGCAATTATTGTCGGGCGCGGGGTGCGCTCCGTATCGGTCTCCGGGGCGGGAGTCTTTACCGGCTCGGACGCGGAGATGCGGATCAAGAATCATGCGCTCGGCGGTATCATCGATGCCTATGAACTCAGCTTCGAGGGTGGCGAGCGGTTGCTGGGCGATTTTCTCGTCGCGCGGCTGGACTATAGCGGCGATTATAATGGCGAGCGCAGTTACACTTTGAGCCTCGAAAGCTCCGGGGCGATCGCCTGTGTCTGACCGGCCCGCCAATCGCCTGCGCGGCGAGGCAGAGATTGTCATTGACGGCGCGCGCCTGATCCTGCGGCCCAGCTTTGCCGCCCTGGTCGCGGCGGAAGAGGATCTGGGGTCGCTATTCGATCTGGTAGAACGGGCAGCGGGCGGGCGTCTTCTGCTGTCGGAAATCGTTACCTTGTTCTGGCATGTCGCAAGTGATCGACCCGAGCATTTGACCCGCGATCAGCTGGGCGAGGGGATGATGAAGCTGGGGCTGGCCGGGGTGACGCCGGCGCTGAAGATCTTGCTGAAGCAGATATTGTCGGGTGGTGGTGAGTGAAGCGTGTCCCCGCGAAGGCGGGGATCCATCTCCCATTGGTTCGACAGACGATCTGTTCCGAGATGGACCTCCGCCTTCGCGGGGGCACAATGATTTTTCATCTTCGGTACAAAGATTATCCGGCACAGTCTCCGCCGTCTTCGGCTGGACACCCGACCAGTTCTGGCGCGCAACGCCGGCTGAACTGGCGACCATATTTTCGGTCTTCGCCGGCAGCGGGCCCGGTCAGGCTCCACTCGGCACCGAACAACTCGAAAAACTGAAAGAGGCTTTCCCCGATGGATGAAGAAATCGAACGGCTGGTGGTCAGCGTGCGCGCCGATACCGCCGGTTTTGCCAAGGATGTGGCCGATATGAAAGGGCAGCTTGATGGCCCTTTTGCCTCGGGCCTGGAGCGGGCGGGATCGACTCTGGAGAGCACGCTCAGTCGTGCCATTCGCCGGGGTTCACTCGATTTTGAAGATCTGCGCCGCGTGGCCCTTTCGGTTATGAACGATATTGCCAGCGCCGCGATCAACAACGGGTTGCCAGGTCTTTTTGGCGGTGGTTCGTCCGGTTCAGGCGGCGGCCTGCTCAACTTGGGAACATCCCTGCTGAGCGCCTTTCTCGGAGCGCCGGGGCGGGCGACGGGCGGTCCGGTGACGGGCGGCCGCGCCTATATGGTCGGAGAGCGCGGTCCCGAGCTGTTCGTACCGACGGCAGCGGGGCGGATCGAACCGCCGGTGGCGGCCCGCGCTGCCCCCGATATCCGGCTTACGATCAATATTTCCGACAACGGCCAGGGCAGCGCGCCCGACCAGATGCGTCGCTCGAGCCGGCAGGTGGCGCGCGCGGTGCGCAATGTGCTGAGCGCAAAGGCGGGTTGATATGGGATTCTGGCTCGCCGAGAAAAGAACCGGGCAGCGGAGCAGCTACATCCAGCGCTTCGATCCCCGTTTCTGGACGATCAATTTCCCGCGCCCGATGATGGCATCGGTGGTCACGACCGCTGCAGATGCGCTGCGCGTGGATGCGGTCTTCTACAATAGCGATGATCTCGCCGGGCTGATCTGGGAGAGCGAAGATACGCTTGATCATCCGCTGCTCGCCTATGAAACGGAGCGCGACTATTCGCGGCTCAAATGGGAATTTCGCTGGCGATCTTCCGGGATCATGCCGCTCGATGCGGTCGACGGTCCGACGCTGACCATTGAGGGGCGGGATGCCGCGGGCGATCCGAAATCCTGGTATGTCCGGTTGTGGAACTATGCCAGCGGCACGCCGACCGATGCGCAAATCTCGATAGAATTTTCCAAAGTTGAAGGTGGCTTTCTGCTGCCGGGAGAGGCCGATCCGGTCTTTCCCGGGGATATCGACCGGCTGTTCATTTCGATCATTCCGCCCGAATATGACGAACTGAGCACGCGCTATACGGCGCCGAAAATTGGTTGGGTCGAGATGAGCGCGATCCGGACCGACGGTCAGGGCGCGGTGCTGGAAGTCGGCGATATCATGGTGCCGGAAAATGGTCTGTCGATGGCCACCGCCTATGATGACAGTTTCAACCAGACGCCGGAACGCCTGCTGCGGATGACGCGCGCTTTGGGTTATCGCGGGTCGATCAATCACTATCTGGGGATGAGTCATTATTTCCGGCTCGAAACGATTGGCGAGGGGCTTTATGTCAGCCTTTCGGCGCCGCAAGCGGGTGAGGAATTCGCCGCGATCAACCAGCCGGCAACGGTCTGGCACCGCGACCTGATTTCCCGCGCGGAAGCGATGGGCTTCTCGGTGATCCTCTCGCTGTCCTACGAACTGTTCGACGCCCATTGCTGGAGCGACTGGAAGCAGCGGGCGGAAAATGGCGATCCGGCGCTGACCGGCTGGGAGCCGCCATCGACCCTGCTTTCGCCCGCCAATGGCGACGCGATGCACTATCTGCAGGCCGTCGCGCGGGCCTTTATCGCCATTGCCCGGGATGCGGGCGCGGCGATCCGCTTTCAGGTGGGCGAGCCATGGTGGTGGATCATGCCGGACAAGCGTATTTGTCTCTATGACGATGCGGCCAGCGCGGCCTTTGGTGAAAATTCGGTCAGCATTGCCAGTATCGACGGACCGAAGACCGCGGCGCAAAATGCCATGCTGGATCAGGCCGGCGCGATATTGGCGGCGTCGACCGCCGCTCTGCTGGATGCGGTGAAAGACGAAGCGGGGGCGACGCCGGTGGAGACCCTGCTGCTGGTCTATTTGCCCACGATTCTGGACGAGCAGGCTCCCGAGGCCAAGCGGGCCAACCTGCCCGTGGGCTGGGCATATCCCGCTTTCGATATATTGCAGCTGGAAGATTATGACTGGGTGATTGCCGGCAATCGCTCTGCCACCAGAAGCGGGATCGAACTGGCGACCCAGAGGCTGGGCTATCCGGTTGAACAGCAGCAATATTTCTCCGGCTTCGTTTTGCAACCGGCGGACCGGTTCATCTGGAGCCATATGGTGGACGCCATTGCTGACGCGCATGCGAGAGGCACGGCTGATATTTTCATCTGGGCGCAGCCGCAGGTGGCGCGAGACGGATTCACCTATTTTCAGGAAGAGGAGGAGGATGTGAACGCCTTCGACGACGTGCAATTCCCGCTCGCAATTGGCCAGGGGGCCAGCGTGTCGCCGGGTTTTCCACCAATATCGTGACGACCATTTCCGGTCACGAGAAACGCAACAGCGACTGGGCCGATGCGCGGCTCGAATTTGATGTCGGGCCGGGCGTCCGGAGCGAAGACGAATTGCGGATATTGATCGCTTTCTTCCGCGCGCGGCGTGGAGCGGCGAAAGCCTTTCGTTTCCGTGATCCCTATGACCATAGCTCGCATGACATGGTCGGGGAACCGGCGCCGACCGACCAGTATCTCGGCAAGGGGGATGGCCAGCGGACAGCATTTCCGCTGGTAAAATTACGGTGATCCCGCCGACGAGCCGCAGCAAAGGCGGATCACCCGCCCCGACCCGGAAACGCTGCAGGTAGCCGTCAATGGCCAGACTGCCGGCGGCTGGTCCCTCGGGCAGACGGGAACCGTCGTCTTCGACAGCCCGCCCGCCGACAATAGCGATATCACCGCCGGCTTTCTGTTCGATGTGCCGGTCCGTTTCGAAAGCGACCAGTTGACCGTGAACCACGCAACCTTCCTCGCCGGCGATATTCCCGAGGTGCTGCTGGTCGAGGTCCGGGAGCCGTCATGAGTCTCGACTGGCTGGACCGGGAGGTCACGACCAGCGCCTATCTCTGGCGATTGGTGCGTGCAGACGGCATCGCGCTCGGCTTTACCTCGCACGACCGCGACCTTGTCATCGACGGGATTCGCTATCGCGCAGCCCCGGGGATGGTGCCCTCTTCGATCGCGCTGTCCGACAGTCTCGACATCGACAATGTCGAGATAGCGGGCGTGATGACCAGCGCAGCCATTGCCGAAACAGATCTGGATGCCGGGCGCTGGGACGGCGCGCTGCTCTATATTGCGCTGGTCGACTGGCAGCAGCCGGAGGCCGAGCCACTGCCGCTGATTTGCGGCGAATTTGGAGAGATCGTGCGGTCGGGTGACAGTTTCACGGTCGAGATGCTGGGTGCGACATCCTTTCTCGACGAGCCGGTTGCGCCCGTGACCTCGCCGACCTGCCGCGCCGAATTTGGCGACCGCCAGTGCAAGCTCAGCCTGCACCGCTATCAGCGGGAGGGCCGGATATTGGCGGTGGACGGTGACGCAGTTACAATCGAGGCACTCGGGGATGCCGCATCCGATTTTGCGTTTGGTTCTCTGCGTTTTCTGAACGGCCCGAATTGCGGGCTAAGCTATGCGATAGTCGACGGGGAAGCGGGCGTCGTGCGGCTGGCAGACCGGCCCGCCCAGTCCGTTGATCCAGGCACAAACATTCTGCTCACCGAAGGCTGTAACAAGAATTTCGCAACCTGCCGTGACCGTTTTGGCAACAGCATCAATTTTCGCGGCGAGCCTTATCTGCCGGGCAATGATCTGCTGACGAGATATCCCGGCGCATGACCTCCCCCGGAAAAGGAAAACGGAAAATGGTGGACAAGGCTTTGGCCCTTTGTGGTGCGCGCTTCTGCCTGCACGGCCGCGACGAGGAAACCGGGCTGGATTGCATCGGCCTTGCGCAGCAATGCCTGCTGGCTGGCGATTTTGAATGCGATGCGCCCAACGGCTATTCGATCCGCGGCGGGTCCGAACATGCGATCAGCGCCTTCATGGCGGAGACCGGATTTACCCGCTTTGCGCCGGAATCGGAGCTGTGCGAAGGCGATATTATTCTGGTCAGGCCCAGTCCCGTCCAATGGCATTTCCTGATCCGCGCTGGCGACGGATTTGTTCACGCCCATGCCGGTCTCGGCAAGGTCGTGTTCTGCCCCGGCGAGGCACCATGGCCGATCGTCGCGATATTCAGGCTGACGGAGGATTGAATGGCGACACTGGTTTTGAGCGCCGTGGGCACCGCATTTGGTGGGCCTATCGGCGGCGCCATCGGGGCTATCATCGGTCAGCAGGTCGATCAGAATATCCTGTTCAAACCGAAAGGCCGCGAGGGACCGCGGCTGCAGGAACTGGCCGTCCAGACATCGAGCTACGGGTCCCAGGTCCCCCGTATATTCGGCAGGATGCGGGTTGCCGGAACGGTGATATGGGCGACCGATCTGAAGGAAACGCGTTCCCGCGAGGGTGGCGGCAAGGGACGCCCGAGCACCACGATCTACAGCTATTCCGCCTGTTTCGCGGTTGCTCTGTCGAGCCGCCGGATCAAGGCAATCGGCCGGATTTGGGCGGACGGGAAAATATTCCGTGGCGCCGCCGGAGATTTCAAGACGGAAACCGGCTTTGCCTTTCATCCGGGTGGTGAAGACCAGTCCGTCGACGGACTGATGGCCGGTGCGGAAGCGGGCGGCGGGACACCCGCCTATCGCGGCCTGGCGCTGGCCGTTTTCGAAGACATGGACCTGACCGAATATGGCAACCGGATCCCCTCGCTAACCTTCGAAGTGATCGGCGATGACGGTTCGGTCGCGATTGCCGATATCATCGCGGATATTTCGGGACAGCTCATTGTCCTGTCATCCGCTGACAGGTTAACAGGTTTTGCGGCTGGCGGCGAAGACCGGCAGACTGCATTGCGAGCGCTCACCGATTCCATCGCGCTCTCCTTTTCGTCGGACCCGAACGCGATCGACCGAATAGCCGCGTCGGCGCGCGCTCCTGCGAACGATGAACCGGCTGTGACGGTTCACGCTGACTTTCTCAGTGCGACCGGGATGCAGGAAATTGCGCTACCCGCCCAGCGGACCGCCGCCATTTCCGCGACGCCGAGGCAATTGTCGCTGCGCTATTATGATCCGGCTCGGGATTATCAGTCCGGAATCCAGACCGCATTCCGAGGGGGTGCCGGCAGAATGGCGCTCGTACGGGACTTCCCCGCGGCGATATCGGCAGATCAGGCGAAGAAAATTGCCACGATCGGATTGTGGTCGGAATATGCCGAACGCTCGATCCTGCAGGTTTCCTTGCCCCTGAGCAGCCGCTTGTACCGTCCCGCCATGCTGGTGGAAATCGCTGGTTTCAGGGGCTTGTGGCGGGTCCGGGAATGCGAGATTGGCTCAGGCAGCGCGCAGCTCTCGCTGATACGGATGCGCGCGGACAAGGCTCTGCTGAATGTCGAATCCGACCAGGGCCGGATCATCTCGGATCCGGATCTCCGCGCCGGCCTGACTCGACTGATCCTCGTCGATTTGCCCTTCGCCCTCGATGCGCCCACCGCCGTTTCGGACTCAGCCAGACTTTATGCCGCGGCGGCCGGTGATTCCGGATGGCGGAACGCACAGCTCTTTGCCTCCGGACCGGAGGATGCGTCCGGCGAATATGTCGGCCAGATTCCCGCACCAACGGTTATGGGCACCACGGTCGGGACGCTCGCTACCGCAAACCCGTCCCTGATCGACCAGATCAACCAGATCGAAGTGGCCTTGCACAATCCGCAGATGAATCTGGTCCAGGCGGACGATGGCCGGTTGCTCGCCGGACACAATATCGCCCTCATCGGGCGGGAGATCATCCAGTTCGCGGTGGCCATTCCGCTAGGAGACGGGCGTTTTCGCCTATCCCGGCTGATCCGCGGGCTGGGCGGGACAGAAGCTGAAATTGCCACACATGGTGCGGGCGAGGATTTTGTCCTGCTCGACGGCGGGTCGATGTTGGAAATCGGTCCTGCTTTTTACGCGCCGTTTGCTCCCGCAATCTTTCACGCTGTGGGACGCGATGATCCGGCACCCGTCTCGGCGATGGTCGACTCACCCGGGCGGGCCCTGCTTCCCTGGTCTCCCGTGCATCCGGAATGGCAATTTCTCGATGGCGGCGATCTTCAGATCCGCTGGACCCGCCGGTCCCGTGCAGGGACAAACTGGTCCGATCATGTAGATGTGCCGCTGGCCGAGGAGGTCGAGCAATATCGGATTGAACTGGCAGCCGACGGTGGATCGGCAGCGAGCGTTTCGCTGGAAACGCCGGAGGAGCAGGCTATCCTTTCCGCCGCCCAGATTGCGCCATTCATTAGCGGGAACAGCACGAATATCAACGTCAGAATTTTCCAGATCGGTGCCTCTGGCCGGTCCGTCGCGCTGGCCTTTGCAATTCCGCTGTGACTCCGCCGGTTTTCGCCTTCAACCATTAGCTGAAAAGAGATCTATCATGGCAATATTGGAAACCGCTCGGTTTGAAATTCCGCTGCTGGCAGCAGGGCAGGCGCACAAGGAACTGTTCCACAACGAGGCGCTGACCCGAATCGACTTTCTGATCCACCCGACCGTGCAGGGGATCGAGAGCGATCCGTCAAATATCGAGCCGCTGCCCGGGCAGTCATGGCTTGTCGCGCCGGGCGCCACGAATGACTGGCAGGGGCATGACGATCATATTGCCGGCTGGACGGGAAACGGCTGGGCCTTCATCGCACCGCTGGCGATGATGCGGGTCTATATCGAGCCAACGGCAAGCTTCGCGGTGTATCGCGGTTCCTGGCAACCGGTCGAGGCCATTGCAAATCCGGCAGCGGGCAGCGTGGTTGACAACGAGGCACGCCAGGCTATCGATTCGATTTTGGCGGCTCTTGTCGCGCAGGGGATTCTGCTGTCCGGCCTGTAAAAGCGACTCTCCAGAGCCACAGACACGCGGAATTTCGCTATGCCACCGAGATTATGGCCGATTTTTGGGTTAAATATTGAAAATGGCGACATTTTCGCAACAGTTATGCAATTTGGTCGCTTGCACTGGCAAGATCAAGCGGGTAGAAAGCGGCGTGAATTTAGAACCTAATTGAGAAGGGGAATATAAATGCGGAAGCTTGCCTTAGGAATGGCGCTTGCCTCCACAGCGCTCGCAACACCTGCCCTGGCCCGTGACGGCCAGTGGTATGTCGGTGTCGAGGGCGGTGCGATGATTGTCGAAGACGTTGATCTTGATATTGCTGGTATCGAAAATACCGCCAGCATCGATCATGACACAGGATATGATTTTGACGGAATAGTCGGTTATGATTTCGGATCATTCCGCCTCGAAGCTGAAGTCGGTTACAAGCAGGCTAGCGCCAGCGACCTTATCGGTACGACCCCGGTTCTCGGCGGCGCGTTTATTCCTGGTCTCGGAAATTCCGGAAATGCCGGATATTTCACGGCGACAAACGGCGATGTCAACGCGCTCAGCTTCATGCTGAACGGCCTGGTTGACTTCGGTGCTGATGACGGCCTTCAGGGTTTTGTTGGCGGCGGCGTTGGTGTTGCTCGTACAGAACTCACCAACATCATCGCTTCTCCATGGCTTGACGATTCCGATACCGGTTTCGCATGGCAGGCTCTCGCCGGTGTTCGCGCTCCGATCAGCGACAGCTGGGACGTTGGTCTAAAATATCGTTATTTCAACACCACCGGTGTTGATCTGGTCGACTCGCTTGGTCGCGATGTCTCTACCGATGTTTCGAGCCACTCGATCCTCGGTAGCCTGATCTACAACTTCGGCGGCGAACCAGCGGCACCACCGCCACCACCGCCTCCACCACCACCGGCAGTATGT
>NZ_PYIA01000009.1:0-14495 GCF_013265645.1 Sphingopyxis sp. BSNA05
TTAACCTGCGTTTGGGCGTCGTAGGCCATGGCACAGGCTGGCAGGGTCTCGCCCACAACGACATCGCCGACGCTGGCGGCAACTACGCCATCATGCAGAATTCGGCTGGCGTAACGCTGCTTAATGCAGCTGGCGGTCAATACATGGATTTTCGCATTGGCAACTCAGGAAGAGCACGCCTGACAGCAGCAGGTGATATGGGCGTCGGTGTCACCGCTCCGTCTGCCAAACTGCATGTGGGGGCACACTACGCAGCAACGGTGCTCTGACCGTCGCAGGTGGCGGGGCTGCCATTACGGGGAACGTGACGGTCAGCAACAACGTCACGATCGGAGGCGATGCGACCGCCGACAATTACTACCACACCTCGGACCGCCGCCTGAAAAGCAATATCCGTCCTCTTGAAGAAGGCGAAAGCATCGTCGCCGGCCTGAGGCCCGTGCGCTTCAACTGGAAAAAAGGCGATAAGCCGAGCATCGGCTTTATCGCCCAAGAGGTTGAAGACGTGCTGCCCGAAGCGGTCATCACTGACGGGAACGGTTTCAAGGCCATGGATTACGACATGCTGGCCGCCCCAATGGTGGCAACTCTGCGGGCGCAACAGGTGCAAATCGCCGCTCAGCAGCAGGAACTCCTCTATCAGCGGGAACAGATTCGCAAGCTGGTCACGACGGTTACCGACCTCACGGCACAGGGGAGATCCCAGTGACCGATGAAACGCCTTGGGGAAATTCTGCAAATCATCTTTTGCATTCTGGCATTAAATTTGGCCCTCTTGTCGGCCATCAAACTTGCCGAAGCGGCAGAGTTTTACCTTCTGCCGTCAGGCCAACAAGCGGTTATTGACGAGCACGGCATTTGCCGCGTCGTCACCAACACCACTGCTAAAACCATCTACATCCCGACGAAGAGTGCCGCCGAATGGTCGTCTTTCTATACCACCGCTTCAGGGAGCGTTACGGCACCTGCTTGCGCGGGATGCACGCTGGATGGGGCGAACGTCGCCCATGGCGCAAGCCGCACGTTTTATCTCTCGACGCGCTCCTGCTACGGCACCTGCGGTGCCATCAGCCAAACGCGAAACTGCTACAACGGCGTGTTTGATGGCAGCGCGAGCTACAGCAAGGCAAGCTGCCCCTCACCCACCTGCGCGAGTTGCACCACCGCATCGGTCAACTGGACGACGGGCACTTTTACCTGCTCCGCGTCGGCCACCGGCGGGTCGCATATAACCACCCGCAATGTGACCGACAACACCGCCCCGAACGTGGGCAGTGCGTCGTTTGAATGTGACGACGGCACGTGGGATCAAGCTTCGGGAAGCTGCGGTGGGGCGAGTTGTGCCCGACCTTGGGGCGGCACTGTGGCCCATGGTGCAAGCGTCACCGCCTATCAGACGTCGACGGTGGGCTGTGGCAACACCTGCACCAGCCAGTCGCGCACCTGTAACAACGGGGCGTTGGGCGGCAGCTACACCAATCAGAGTTGCACCGTGGATGCCTGCGCCAGTTGCACCACCGCTTCGGTCAACTGGACAACGGGCTCATATACCTGCTCAGCCTCGGCCACGTCTGGCGCGCACGGCACCACACGCAATATTTCAGATAGCGCATCACCGAGTATCGGCAGCGCGGCATTCCAGTGTAACAATGGCACGTGGAATCAAAGCTCCGGCAGTTGCGGGGCGGCAAGCTGTGCCCGTCCATGGGGCGGCACCGTGGCGCATGGCGCAAGCGTGACGGCTTACCAGACTGCCTCGGTTTCCTGCGGCAACACCTGCGCGAGCCAAACCCGTAGCTGTAGTAACGGGACGCTTAGCGGCGGCTATACCCATCAGAGCTGCTCGGTGGGGGCGTGCTCAAGCTGCTCGCTCGATGGGGCAACGGTGGCGCATGGTGCAAGTCGGGTCTTCTATCTGTCGAGCCGTTCATGTGGCCAGGCCTGCACCGCCATCGACCTCAGCCGCTCATGCAACAACGGTACGCTCAGTGGCAGCAGCACCTATAATAAAAAGAGCTGCCCAGCTCAAACTTGTGCGAGTTGTACGCGCCCTTGGGGTGGCACCATCGCCCACGGCGCCAGCCTGACAGCCTATCAATCATCAAGCGTTGCCTGCGGTAGCTCCTGCAACAGCCAAACCCGTAACTGTAACAATGGCAGCCTCAGTGGTAGTTATACCAAGCAGAGCTGTAGCGTGCAGGCATGCAATGCTGATTGCACAGCCCCAGATGGTTCGACTGTTGCCCATGGCAGTTGTGTGACCCGATATACTCGCTCGACAGTCATCATTTGCCCTACGGATTTATTTACCTGCATGGACTATTCAACCAGCTGGTGCTGCAATAATGGAACGGGGTCCGGCTCATGGGGGAGTTATGCTTCATGCAATAATAACTACACGGCTTGTTTCGTTCCTGAGGCACTCATTACCATGGCAGATGGCAGCCAAAAGGCCGTCAAAGACTTGAAAGTAGGTGACCTGGTGAAGGGTGAGACCCGAAATAACACCGTTCAACGCGTACCAAGCTTTGACCGCCGTACGAAAATTTACAGCTTCAACGGCGAAGAGGAGTTCGTCACCTCCGGCCACCCGTTCAAGACGCTTAAGGGGTGGAAAGCCATCGATCCGATGGAGACACCGCTTGATGGACACAACGTCAAGGTCACCAAGCTGAAAGTTGGCGATGTGTTGATCCGTGAAGATGGCTCTCATGTGAAGATAGACGAGATTACCGAAACCGAAAAAGAAGCCGACCACCACGTTTACAACCCTGTATTAAATGGTGACCACACCTACTACGCCAACGGCTATCTCGTGCACAACAAACCAAACTGCCCATAAAGGGCAGCAAACTAGGAAGGTTTTGAGGCCAAACAGGATTTACGGAGAGCGAGCGACAACAAAGTCCTCGTCGTATCGTTCTCCACCAGTTTACGGAAGGCGTGCGGACCTCCAACCCGCGCGCTTTCCACCCGAATTGAGAGGTTATGGAGGGCAGGAGTCAGCGGTGATCGCCTGGTCTCCACCAAAAGGTTATGAAGAGCGTAGAGTTTGTGAGCATCGCTGCACTCTTCACCAAAGGTTATGGGGATCGCGGGACGTGGCGTCGCCGCGTTCTCCGCCAGATTGATGACGCCGAAAAGGCCGCTTACGCAGCGGCCTCATAGAGCGGAAGATCGCCACCAAACGCGTCGTCGTATTCGCTACCGTATTGGGCTTCAGCCATGGCCGAGAATACGTCCCCCGGCGCAACGCCGTTGTTGTAGGCGGCGGTGAGGTCGCAAAGCTGCTCGTGGGTAGCGGGCTCGCCGAACTCGGCGATGAGCATCATGTCCACTTCGTAGGTGTATTCGTCCCAGCTCATATCGAGGGTGTTTTCGCGGGTGTAGGTCATTGGTCTGGTCCTTTCGGTTTTTCGTCAATTTTGTGTTCTGGGGCCGGGGTCGTTCGGCCTTTCTGGCAACCAAAAGGCGGGGGCTTCAGGCGGACGGATGCACCCCAAGCGCAGCGCCGGGGCCGGAACGAAGTGGAGGACGGCAAGCGGACTGTTTCTTGCTGCGCGAGGAATGGCCCCAAAAGGATTGAAGGGGCCAGGGGAAGAAACTGAACAGCGCGCCGTTGCATCGGACGCCGCCCCCGCAAGGGTGCCAGAGAGGAAAGGCCAGGGCGACAACGGCCACAGCGCAAAGGGCAACCGAAAGGATCTTCACGAGACCAATGCGCCGGCGAAACCGACATGAATGGGGCGATGGCAAACACCGTGGACATGATGCGGCGTGGTCGCTGTGTCGCGCCCTCCCCTCTCCACGGCTTGCGACGCAAAAACCCGCCTCAGCGAGCATTTACGCGTTGGGCTGAGACGGGCAATTCTGGTTAGAGCCACCGCCTACAACAGCGACATTTGACGGGACGCGGCTTCCAGCTCCTTCCACTTGGGCGACTGCGCCTCTTCGTCCAGCCAAGCGCGCACGAAGGCGACAGGGCCGCCTTCGTCCTCGATGGCCTTGGCGTGGATGAAATGAGACCGATAGCCAGTTTCCGTTATCGGCAGCGGACTGCGAGGTTCATTGAGCACCTCGATTTCGAGGTGCGCCATCCGCTCGCCGTAGATTTCTTCATGCGACTTTGACCAGCTTGGGCAGTAGCGCACCTGAATAGGCACACCGCGCCATTCAATCTGATGGGGTTCATAGGGTTTATACATTCTCTCGCCTCCTGATGGTTCAAGGCGAAAGACAGGCCAGCTCCATGCTGGCCGCCCAACCGGCAAAGCCGGTCGCGCCTGACCCTCTGCCCAGCGGCGAGCGTCACAGACGGTGACGACGGTATCCAAAGTGAGGCGAGCGCCAGCCCAGCGCCAAGCGGGAAGGAAGCCGCCCCGCATGAGGCAGCCACGAGCTGGCTCGAAGGGGACAATCCACCGCCACGCGAATGTTCATCAAAATATGTATGACCATTCCCGTTTCGGGCAGCGGTGGACGGCGACCTTGCAAGCGGTCGCGGCTGGCATAAGCTCGAAGGTGAGGGTCAAGCAAAGAACGCCGCAGCGTATCCGCTGCGACGATTTCGAGGGGGCGTTGCGGGGGACTGAAAGACCTCCCCCGCTAGAAGGGGTGACGGAAAACGGCGCAAACCGTTTGCGCAGGTTGCAGGCAGGGGAAGGCTTTCCCCATTCACACCACTGTTCTTGTTGTGTTCCAGAAAATCGGATATTCTGATACAAAAGATTTAATCATGAAGCGGAATGAATAATGGACACAGAAAAATACAACAGAAGTCTATCGCTTCTCTGCCCTACCTGCGGGGGTACATCGTTCGAATATGAACACGGCGTCGATGAAACCATTGAATTGGCCAGATGTGCTTCTTGTGGGCGAGAACTCACGAAGGACGAACTGATCCACGAGAATAGTGAGAACCTTCAGGAACATGCTCGGGAAATAGCTCAAGAAGCCGCGAAAGACATGGCGGATGAACTTCGTAAATCGCTCAAAAAAGCCTTCCGGGGCAACACGTACGTGAAATTCAAATGATCGATGCTCCAAACATATCATCCAGCGACGTAATCGCCTTCTTGGCCCTACTCATCGCAGTGTACTCTGCCTGGCATCAACGCGCCGTAAATGCGACCCAGCAGCGAGTGAACGAGTTTTTGCTACAACAGGGTGAAAATGAAGCTCTCGATGCCCGCAAAGCCGATCTCGGCGCAAATTTCATCAAGCTGGGCAACAACAAGCATCGCTTAAAGATATGGAACAAGGGCAAAGCCACCGCCCGAAATATCCGGATCGAATTTCCCGACGGCAATGACATCGTTGATGAAGGCGATATCCGCCGAAAGTTTCCGCTGGAGCCTTGGATCAGTTTCAGCCGGTCGAATTACTCGCAATGGTGACATGGGGCTCCAACGGCAAGCAGCATATCAAACTAGTCTGGGATGATGACTCCGGCAGCGACAACGAGAAGAGCATTTACGCAACGATTTGATGCCCACCGAATGCTCTAGAGAATGATGGAATCTGGGTCCGCCTTGCGAAGCATAAACTGCGCGCCATCGTCAGCGTCGATGAGCTGCGTCCCGAATGTCAGATAAACACCGTCCATCGGATAATAGCCGTTATATTCGAAGCCGTCCTGTGTCGCGACACAGCCTGAGATGACGGTGATCAGCCTGCGAAGGACTTCACTTCGGAACACCACATGGCCTTGCGCCAAACGCTCAAAAATGTGCGCCATTTCCCGATTGCAACGGGCAACAGCCATGCCGGGAAGAAAGGTGTTCGCACCATAATCAACGGCCCATCCTAGAGGGTGTTCGTAGATGCGATTGGCATGTTTTGGGGCATCCACAACCTGATAGGATGGGTGATCCCATTTAGCACTCGCAACCATGAAGGCATGTGCGTCTTCATAGGACACGGCCTCCAGACGCGACTGCTTATTTGCGCGACGTCCGGCTTTCAACACAGCGGTCTTAATCTTCGTAAGCCATGCCTCGCGAAGGGAGACGAGTTCCCTGATAAAGGCCTCGTCCAGTTCACCTGTCAGGAACTGGTGGCCGCAGTTAAGACACTCGCGGCCTCGCCGAAACCAGTTCAGATCAGTGTGCCGGTCATCCTGAACACGCTGTGCGCTGGGTTCATTCAGAGTGGTCGGGGAAATCGCTCGACAAACCTGAATGTCTCCGCACTCAGAACAAAATATCTTAGTGCCACCTCTCGTCATCGCTGCTTCCCCCCTACCCTTAGTGCGCCGCTGTTTCCGGAACCGAAGGCAGTGGCGCTCCCTTCAGTCCCTGCTCCACCAATTCCCCAAGAAATTGAGTAAAGGGCACAATATCTTCCTGCACACTCGCCTGTTCGAGCGCGGCCATATAATCGCGCCGCCGCTCGACAGGAACAATCGTCCAAGGATAGCCGCCAGCCGCCAGCATCAGGTTCATCAGGAACCGACCCATGCGGCCATTCCCGTCCATGTAGGGTGGATATAGACGAAGATGAAATGGCCCAGCACAACCCGCACGGCGGGGTGCATTTCCTGCGTGAGCAATTCAAAAAGACGGCCATGGCATCCGGCACCGCGCGCGGCGCCAAAGGCGTGTGCATAGAATTGCGGATGAAGACCCTGTCGCTTCGATAGCCAGCAAGATCGGCCGCTTTGATGATACCCGCCGCAACGCTGGCCCCGAACAGTTCGCGGTACCAGGTGCCGTGGTCATTGTCGGCCACTTCGCCCGGATTCTCATTTCCAAGAACAGCGCGGACGCTGTTTTTGACTTCCTGAAAGGCCTGCCAGTAGCCGCGCGCGGCGAGCGCGTCCTGCTGCTCGCGATCTTTGGCGATGGCATCGGGATTCCAGTCGCCTTGCCGGACGCGCTCAATGAGGTCGCGGCTGACACGATAGCCTTCTATCGACAGCGAGTGATAAGCATCGGTGACGAATGCATCATCGACACGGGCGAGATAGGCATCGGCATCGTTCGGTAGACCGGGGGCTTCCGGGAAGCTTCAATGACGCCTTCGCGCAGTTTGTGCCAGAGAAGCCGGATGCGTGTGGCGGCGGGCGAGAGTTCGCGTTTGGGCAGGTCCAGCGCCATACGGGCTTGAAACGGGTCGGTTTCCCGCACGGTATACCCCGCTGAAGCCATGGTCTTGAGAATATCGTCGGCGATCCGGTCGCGCCCGATATTCCGAAAGGCACCGGCCAGCCTTCCGGCAATGACGCTGTGCCCGCCTTCGAGGAGCTTTGCGAGAAGTGCGGAAGCATCGCGCTGACCAGCAAGGACGACGCGCAGATTGATGGGTTGCTGTTCAAAGATGGCAGGCGCGGCCGCAATCAGCGCGGCTGGAGCGCTGTAGAAACGCAGTCCGTTTTCAGTCTCGATGTCCTCTTCTGGGGGGAGCTCGACACGCATGTCATAGATCGATGTATTGTGAAGCAGCGCAACGGGCTTGTTGCTGCCGCGCGGCGCGCGCACGAGCAGTTGCGCGGGCACTGCCCAGCTTCCTGCATGGAGAGAGAGCGACGCCTCCGGCCCAAGGCACCAGTCATCGCCGAAGCGGTCGTCGAGATAGCGGGTCACAAAATCCCAATAGCTGGCATACCAAGGGTGGTATCACCTGGGCGATCGCTGGGACTGGTAGCAATGTACCACCCCCGTAAAGCTTCAAGGAGAAAACCATTCTCCACCAGCCGTTCACGATGGGTGCGGCTGAGCTCGTCGGAACGCACGATCATGCCGGATTTGTCCTGAAGCTGCTTCAGAGCCTCCAGTGAGCTTGCAAGTTTCTCCTGTGGTGTTGCCATAGCCGGACCCAATCATTTTCGGTTTGAGCGCCGCACAACCTTTCGGTTTTATGCTGCATAATTTTTCGGTTAAAGTGTTATACCATTTTTCGGCTTTGATGACAACGACAGGTTATTGCACTGATTTTGGGCTCAACCCCTACTTTCGTTCAGGCCTTGCCTTGCCGATCACGGCATCCAGCCGAGCGATGAGCTTTTCTAAATCGTCCACGTCAGGCATCTGACCGGCAAATTCATCCGAGTTGGAATGGCCCTCTAAGAGACGGGATGTGTCGTCCTGTAGGGCGACAATCTCATCGGCAAGTTCGTCAGACCAATTTATCTTTGTAATGGCACCGAGCCTGATTTGCTCGCTCCAGCGTTGTACAGTTTCTTTGAAGAGGTCGCGTTCGACCACGACTTCAAGAGTGCGACGGAGTGCCGCAGCCCCATCCTTAACGAGGTCCAACCTCTCATTGCCGCTGACCTGTTTGGCCTTTGCTAAACATTCCTTCGCCTTCGTGGTTTTGCGGTAGGCGCGATTATTCGCTGGTGCATCGTCAATTCTCACACATCCAGGGACACCTTCCAAACGCTGCACCCAATGGCTCGTGACGTCGCAACCAGCGGCGTTAGCCTGATCCGTCAATAACGTCAGAAAAACGAGATCGTGCGTGAAGACGATAACTTGCCGAACACTGGCTTCCTCGGCCAGCCGCTTCGCAATAGCTCGCTTACGCTGGTGATCGAGTGACGTCACCGGGTCGTCAAGGATGATCGCCGCGCTTGAAGGGTTGAGATTCACCTCGGTGAGAAAATCCGCCAATGACAGTGCGCGCTGCTCGCCTTCACTAAAGATATCGTCGGATTTGTGACCACCTTTCGCGCTGAGCCGGCGAAGGGTTTTGCCATCACTGCCACGTGCTTTGAACTCAAAAGGAAGAGAGCAATCGAGACTGGCACACTCATCCTTCAAGCGTTCCTTATAGTCCCCCTCAATAAGTTTCTTGAACACCACCTTTTGACGGTCGGTAATAAACCGGGAGTTCGGACGGGAATTGCTCGCTTTTTCGATCCAAGCCAAGTCTTCCACGAAGGCAACGATATCATCTATGTTCTTGCTAAGCACCTGTCGTTGACGAAGGGAGATGCGCTCCTCCTTGAGCGTTGCGAGAAGCTCGTCAAACTTACCATCACGTAGCGCTTCTTCCTGTGTGGCGATATCGGTGAGCGCGTTCGCCAGTGCGTCATCTGGAACGGCGAGGTCGCCGGTTGGAAGGTCATCCACAACTCCCTTTTCAATTGCCGCAACGAGTGAGTTGCGCCGTTTGTCAAAGGTTGAAGCGAGTGCATCAATTTCGGCAACCAAAGAAGGGTTGATCTTGGATAGGTCAGCACGGATGCGGCTCTCGGCGGGCAGCAATCCGCAGTTATACCCTTTGAGTTGGGCGATGTAGTCATTCAGTTGGTTGTCGGCAGCAACGGCCGCTTTACGCGCCTCATGGTCGAGAAAGCCCCACATCCGACTTATCAATGTGGCAGACGGCTCATCGAGGGGGCGATGGCAGAGCAAACAAGGATCGCCTTCAGCTGGGTATTCGCCACCTTCTTTGCCGCCTAGTCTTCGACTTGCGAGCACAAACTGATCCCAATCGGCTGAGCCCGTTTCTGTCAACTGAGGGTGGGAAACTGTCTCACTTCCAGCCTTTACCGCCTCTAGCAATGCGGCCTTGTGATTGTTCAGAAATCCGCGCGCCTTCTCACAGGCATCGTTTCCAAGCGCGGATGCTAAATCCCTTATCGTCTTTTGAAGTGCTTCGATGTCGGTCTTTGCCGCCGCAAGAGCTCTAAGCGTCTCGACAGGCGACTTAGCGAGAAGTTCCTTCTCCTGTCGGGCAACCTCATCCAAGCGTTCCTGTTCTGCCGCACCAAAGGTGGCAAGGGCTCGGACCTGTTCGATATCTGAGCTAGCGTTCAATGCTGCTATTTTGTCTGCAATAGGCCCTGGGTCCGCGAAGAGCTGCTCGAACTTGTTCGGTCTCGTCTTGGAATTGATGTTTGCTTCCAGCTTTTCTGCAATGAGGCTAAGGACACGCATGGCTTCATCGAAAACATCGAACCCAGCGGGCTGGAATCCCAGTTCATTCTCTTTGGCCAGATGAATGCGAGCAACGGATGAATCGAAGACGCTAATCCGCTTGAGGTCGTCATGTTCATCACCATCCGTAAAGACGATATCCTCGTCGAAGCCATTGCCACGGTCGATGACGAATTGGGCGGTTGCGGGGGTATCAGCGGCCTCATCATCGTAGATATTGCGAATAATTTGTGGACGCGAACGACTGAAACACGCGCATGAAAGAATGCGGGCAAAACCGCTTTTTCCGGCACCGTTATGTCCATAGATGACGGTCAACTGGGGGCCAAAGGTCATGTGGGCGACCTCAGGAATTGCGTTCACATTTTGCAGCGATTTAACGGCCTGGAGCGCAAGCGGCGTCCCCTCGACGGCTGAGCGGCCCGTGACCGAGTCTGGAACTTCGGGCAGTTCCTCGTCACCATTGTCGAGTTCCCGGTCCCGCAGAAAGAGACGATAGGCTTCATCAATGCGGGCATCGGAAAGCGTGCCGTCTCGCACTGCGTGCGAGATGACGTATCGCTGCCAGTCCGCAATGGCCTTCCCCCATGAATTCAGCTCGTCCCATATCGTTGTCTTCGGTTGAACCTGGTCGGGGGGCACAGATGCCGCACTCCCACCATTTGCAACTCCCAAATCGTCCATCACCTTCCCCCGGAATTTGTGTCATTAGCCAGCTATCACGCTCAATTTCAGTGAAAGTTTATCACTAAAGTTTCATGTTGGGGGAAGTAAAACGATTGAGGCCGCCTAAGCGGCGGCCTCAAGTTCGTCAACGGCATGGGCCTTCTCGCGCAAACTAGCCAAAAAGTCAGCGGCTTTCGAAGCCTGCGATGCAGCGGTGAAAATGGCCTTCTTGTCGGCCTTCAGCACCTTCAGCCAATGGTAAACATAAGCGGCATGGTCAGGACGTGGCTGCGGCGAAATCCCTATATCGGCGCATAGGAACGCTGAACCCAGCTCCGCGACCAGTTCTTCCATCGCATAGGCTTCGTCGCCAAAGCGCTTGCCGAATTCGCGTTCGCAACGCTTCTTGTGGCCAGTCCAATGGGTCAGCTCATGCAGGAGCGTTCCATAGTAGGCTTCAGTCGGTGTGCTGGTCGCAGTGCCAAGGAAGCGTTCTCGCTCGGGCATCTGGATAAAATCCTGATTGGGATTGTAGTAGGCACGGCCACCGCCGTGACGAACGAGAGCCTTGCTTGCAGCGACAAAGGCTTCAGCCTGTTCGATAGGCGTTGCAGGATTTTCCGGCATCGGCAGCGGTTCACGCTCATAGCCATCAACTTGCTCGGCATTGAAGACGGTGGATGCGCGCGCCATGAGGCGGGTCTCGGTAGAGGTCATGCCGGTATCAGCATCCTGATCTTCAAATTCCAGCTCTTTGTAGAAGACGACAAGCGAGCCCTTCTCGCCTTTGCGGACTTGGCATCCACGGTTCTGCCACTGGCGGTAAGTGCCCCAAACGCCTTCGGTATAGCCGCGCGCTTCGCCCGCAACCCAGAGGTTGAGGATGTTGACACCACGATAGTGCGCGCGGGTGTCGATATTGACGGGACGATTAAGCCCTTTGCCCGAGCGGTGCCATGGCATCTGCCATTCGCCAGCGCCCGCTTCGATCGCGGCGATGATGTTATCCGTCACCTACTGATGAACGTCGCGGCGTTCCACATTCGTGCGTCGTGAGCGACGTGATTTCGTTTTGGTCGTCATTGGTCTTGCCTCCTTTGCTGTTGGAGGCCGCGCTTGATCGCGGCCTTTCGTGAGGCTCGACCAAGCGGACGGGAGGCTGCGCGCATCCCGAAGGGACGGCAGCGAAGCGAACGAGGGTAAGGAGGCTGTTTCTTGAAGCGCAGCGCCGCGAGGAGCCGTTCGTCCGAACGGCGGGGAAGAAATTGCCGACGCACCTTTGCGCGCCTGAAGCCGACCGGACGCTAGACAGCCATCACAAGGGAAAGGCCGCCAAGCGCGGGATCAAGCAAAGGACGAATTGGCAAGACCAACGCCCCGGAAACGGCTCGCGTACGACTAACTGGCGGAAAAGGCCTGCAATCTCGGAAACGGCGGTTATAGTCGCAGCATGAGAAGCGCCGAGCGCGTAAAGTATGGGAGAAGATGATGGACCCTACGGCATTCTTCGTTTTGGTCGGTATTGGCTTCGTGATCTATTTGGTGTTCCAGATGAAGAAGGGATACCAGGAAGGCTATCAGCGCGGACAGGCACAAGCAGTTGCAAAGGGCGCGAAGCCTTGGGGAAAGCCCATGGGGTTCGGCTATGGCAGTGCCTACTTCATGTTGCCGGAACAGATTATTGAGGCCGGTAACGGCATTTCGAGCGAAGAGATGTTCCGTCGGTTCCGCGAGAAAGAGCTCAACTTCCTGATCACTGGTCATTTGTCGCAAAAGGGCCAAGAAGCCCTCACCACTGTTGAAGGCGATGGTCACCTTTTGACCATTGCGCCAACCCGCGCGGGCAAAGGCGTCTCGGCCGTGATCCCAAATCTGCTGATGTACGGCGGCTCGATGGTCGTGAACGACATCAAGGGAGAGAATTACGCAGTGACGGCCGATTGGCGTCGGCAGATGGGCCATCGCGTCCTCAAGTTTGCGCCTTTCGATGATGACACAGACTTCTGGAACCCCTTCGATCTGATCGAAGAGGGAGACGAAGCTTGGGAGGATGTTCGGTCCTTCGCTGAGCTTCTGATTGTTGATCGAGGCGCCAAAGACGAATTCTGGAACAATGAAGCGCGGAACCTGCTTTCAGGTGTTCTTCTCTACATTGTGTCCGAGCTGCCTGAAGAAGAGCACACAATGTGGACGCTCCGACACTTCCTGACGCTTGAGGCTGAAGAGCTAGAGGTGTTTCTCAGGGAGAAAATGCTCGAGAGCAAAACCACGCAGGTGCAGCGCGCAGCATCAGCGTTCTTGCAAGGCGACCCAAAAGTGCGCGCTGGCATCATGAGCACGCTCAATTCTCAGATGGGTATCTGGGACAGTCCGCGTTTGCAGCGGATGATGGCGACGAACACATATCGCCTGCCGAGGATGCTGCTTGAGCCGATAACGGTCTATTTCTCAATTCCGCCTGGCAAGCTCGATAGCTACGCCCCGGTCATCCGTCTGTTTATGGGAACGCTGATTAAGCACTTCTCGGGCTACACGCGAAAAGGCGATTATCCGGTGCTTTTCATGCTGGATGAATTTCCTGCGCTGGGCCGAATGAAGGTGATTGAGGAAGGCATCACCTACATGGCGGGCTATGGCATCAATTTCTGGCTATTCGCACAGGATCTGAAGCAGCTTGCTGCTGTGTACGGTGATAAGGCAGATTCGATCATATCGAATTGCGCCGTGAAACAGGTTTTTGGCGTTGCGGACGTAGAGACTGCCCAATGGGTCAGCCTCATGTGCGGCGAGACGACGACGCCTTCAATCAGCTATTCGAACGAAAATGGGCTCACCATCAACAACGGGAATTTGACCCTGTCGTCCGGCGCGAGGCCGTTGCTCACGCCAAACGAGGTGATGAATTTCCCGATGGCGCACCAGCTATTGTTTTACAGAGGACAGCAGGTCGTGTCGGCCATGAAGGTGAACTACCTTGAGGACGCAATCTTCAAGCACAGGGATGGAACGCCGATTTATGATCCGAACCCGTTTCATCACTGAGGCATAGAAAAGCCGCATCGGCGGCTACCTCCTCCGATGCGGGCCAGTTCCCCCCTTCTTCTGGCCGAAGGCCTATTCAACGTCTTCGAGCGTTTCCGCATGCGGCCGGGGTTCCTCAGGAACGTCCCGCACGGGGCGATGGCTCTTAAGCCACTCGATGAATCGGTTCCGATCTATGTAGATGCGTGATCCGATCCGAATGAGGCAGGCTTCAAAGCCGTTACTCTTGCCATTGTATATCCACCAGCGGACTGTCTTCTCGCCAAAGGCTGGAAATGCAGTCACCAGCTGGTCGATGGTCAGGATGTTCTCTCCATCCATGAGCAGACCCTTTCATTTGACATAATGGTCTCATTCTTATGGATGGTGGCAGAAATCTGCGGGTGTCAGTATGCCAGACCATGGTCTTAACTGACGCCGTGGACTTTCGGTCAAGTCGGTCACTTCCCGTGGGTTGCCGTGGCTTACCGTGAAGTACTGCGTCAGGAATTGAAAAAGGGCCTGGCAATCGCCAAGCCCTTGAAAATGGTTGCGGGGGCAGGATTTGAACCTGCGACCTACAGGTTATGAGCCTGTCGAGCTACCGGACTGCTCCACCCCGCGTCATCACGAAAATTATGGGGTGAGTTTGCAAAATTTTCAACCGCCTCGGCTCGATCGCTGGCTGTTGAGATTTGCTGTCGGTAACCGTGCCAATTTTGGTCTTACTGTGCCAAAATTGTGCCAAATGCAAAAAACAAGGGGCTAGCTTTTCAGCTAACCCCTTGATTTATTTGGTTGCGGGAGTAGGATTTGAACCTACGACCTTCAGGTTATGAGCCTGACGAGCTACCGGACTGCTCCATCCCGCGCCAACATTCTGGATCGTCTATCAGACTTATCCAAAAATCAAAAAAGCGGCCG
>NZ_PYIA01000010.1:0-10709 GCF_013265645.1 Sphingopyxis sp. BSNA05
AAAAGCCTATACGGTGGGCGGGCATATTTCCGGTCCGCTTACCGAAACGCTTGGTATCCGCGTCGCTGCGCAATATCAGGACATCGATGAATATGTGAAGCTGGCCCCGGACACGGCCGCTTTCAATCCGGATGGCAGCATCCGCGATGCCCGCGGACTGCAGAGCTTCGTGAGCCGCGTAACCCTGCAATGGGATCCGGTCGACAATTTCAGCGCCAATCTGAAGTTGAATTATGTCAAAAATGAAAATGACGGCGCGGTTGGCCATTCCGATATCAATTGCGGCGCCAACGGGGTGGCGGATCCTGTATATCTGCTCTCCGGCGGTCTGGTCATTCCGTCCAACGCCGACTGCAACGACAGCGATGGTCTCTACCATCACTCTGACGGTGCCGCTGCTCTGACCGGTCAGCTTCCCGACGGTTCGGCCGGAAAGCCGCGTTTTGAAAACGGTGTTCCCTATGGCGAGACGGAAATTTTCTTCGGCAGGCTCAAATGGGATCTCGATCTCACCGACTCGCTGACCCTGTCATCGGTTTCCGGCTATCTGAGCCTCGATGCGGTTGACACCGACTGCTATGCCTATGTCGGTCAGTTTTCGCCCACCGTACCGGCCAATGCCGGCTGTAGCGATCCGCAGAACAAAACGGAGCAATATACGCAGGAACTGCGTATCTCCAGCGACTTTGACGGAATGTTCAACTTCATGGTCGGCGCTTTCTACGAAGACCGCACCATCGATTTCAATACCTCGCAACAGGGTGTGAACATCTCTTTCGTCGGACCCGATCCGGTCACCGGCAATACCTATGACTGGTTCAAGAAGCAGAATACCAAGACCGAGGCGCTGTCGCTATTTGCCAGTGCGACCCTGGATCTTACCGACCAGCTGGAACTGTCCGGCGGGATCCGCTGGACCGACGAGAAAAAAGTCTCGCGCATCAGCGTTCCTTATGTCCACACGTTCCTTTCCGCGACACCGGCTTTTATCAGCAGCGGCTTTTTCTCCGGACCGATTACCTTCAAGGACTCCAATTTCTCGCCTGAAGTCTCGCTGAAATATCAGGCGACGCCGGATATCAATATCTATGGTGCGTTCAAGACGGGTTTCAAGTCAGGCGGTATTGACAACAGTGCGCTGCCATCAAACAGCCTGCTGGGCTTCAACGATCCGGATCCGGCCGTCCGTCAGGCGGTTGCCGACGCGCTGAAATTCAAGTCCGAGACGGGTCTTGGTGGTGAAGTAGGCGTCAAGGCGCAGTTTGCAGACCGGACCGTCACGTTGAACACCTCGATCTTCTATTATGTGTTTGACGATCTGCAGGTGCAGAATTTCGATGCCGCTACGGTCCAGTTCCAGACCTTCAACGCCAGCCAGCTGACCAGCCAGGGTGTCGATGTCGAATGGGGATGGCGCACGCCGGTCGAGGGCCTGAATCTCTCCGGTTCGATCGCTTATACGGATGCCAAGTTCACAGCGCCTTCGTGACAACCTCGGGTGAGGATATCGATGGCCGCAGAGCGGCGCGCGCGCCGGAATTTGCTGCCAACGCGGCCTTTGACTGGACGGTACCGATGGGGGACTCGATCGAGCTCGGTCTCAACGGCAACATTCAGTATAGCGGTTCCTATTTCACCAATGAGGATTCCATCTCGGATCTCAAGCAGGACAGCTATGTGTCCATCGATGGCTCGATCTCGGTCGGTGATCCGGAAGGCAAATGGAAGCTGTCGCTGGTCGGGGTGAATCTGACAGATGAAATCTGGATCAACACCAGCGGCGGTCGTCCGTTCCTTGAACCGGGCGTCGGCGACGATCTTGTGGTCACGCAGAACCGTGGTCGTCAGGTCTTCGTGGAGGCCGCCTTCAAGTTCTGATATACGCTTCTGTTGAACAAATCGGGCCGGGGCAGCGCAAGCTGATCCCGGCCTGTCAATTTTGGTAATAGAGCAACGCTCCAAATAGCGAAAGTGACAGTAGCAGGCACCAAGGGACCTGTTAGTCGCTTGCAATTAAGGCGGCAAATAAAAAGCCGTCAGTTTTGGATGTACCTCAGGTTCATAGCTGAGGTATTTTTTTGGAGGTTCTTATGAGTTCACAATCGACACGTCTTGATACAATATTGCCCCGCAATTCCGTCCGGGGGTTGCTGATGGGTTCGGCAGCGAGTCTGGCCTTCGCCGGCATCGCCGCACCAGCCCATGCACAAGATGCTGCCGAATATGACGACAGCAATGTCATTACCGTGATCGCGCGTAAGCAGACCGAAACCTTGCAGGAAGTGCCTGTGACCGTCTCCGCCATCGGAGGCGATACGCTGGAGAAGTTCCAGGTCAATGAAATCGCCGACGTAGTCAGCCGTGTGCCCGCGCTCAATGTGCAGGTTGGTGGCTCCGGTTCGGGCGGCCAGATCAGCCTGCGCGGCGTCGGGTCATCCAATATTTCCGCAGCATTCGATTCCGCCGTTGCCTTCGACTTCGACGGTGTCCAGGTGAGCACGATGCGTATCGTGCAGGCCGGCTTCTTCGACGTGCAGCAGATCGATGTCCTGAAGGGGCCCCAGTCGCTGTTCTTCGGCAAGAGCGCCTCGGCCGGTGTTTTCGCCATCCGTTCCGCCAATCCCACAAGGAGTTGGGAAATGGGCGGCAAAGCTTCCTACGAGTTTGAAGAAAATGGCTACACCGCCGGTGGTTATATTTCCGGTCCGGTTACCGACACGCTGGGCATCCGCGTGGCTGCGCAATATCAGGATATCGAGGATTATGTGAAGCTTGCGCCGGGTACGCCAGCCTTCAATCCCGATGGCAGCATCCGCGATTCCCGCGGAATCAGCAATTTCATCAGCCGCGTGACCCTGCAATGGGATCCGGTTGACAATTTCAACGCCAATCTGAAGCTGAACTATGTCAAGAACAAGAGCGACGGCGCCATTGGCCATACCGATGTGAACTGCGGCGCCAACGGCGTGGCGGATCCCGTTTATCTGCTCCAGGGCGGGCTTGTCATTCCGTCCAATGCCGATTGTAACGACCGCGATGGCCTCTATCATACATCCGACGGTGCCGCGGCGCTTGTGTCGAACGTACCAGCGGGTTCCGGTGGTGACACGCGCTTCGAAAATGGCGTTCCGTATGGCGAAACGGAGATTTTCTTCGGGCGCCTGAAATGGGATCTGGACATCTCCGACTCGCTGACCCTGTCGTCGGTTTCCGGCTATCTCAGCCTCGATTCCATCGATACGGACTGCTATGCCTATGTCGGGGAAATCGCTCCGGGCGTTCCGGGCAATGCGGGTTGCAGCGACCCTGTCAACAAGACCGAACAGTTCACCCAGGAACTGCGCGTTACCACCGATTTTGACGGCATGTTCAATTTCATGGTCGGCGCTTTCTATGAATCGCGCGACATTGATTTCGATACCTCGCAACAGGGCGTGAACATTTCCTTTGTCGGACCGGATCCGGTTACCGGATATACCTATGACTGGTACAAGAAGCAGAACACCAAAACCGAAGCACTGTCGTTTTTTGCCAGTGCCACACTGGACCTGACCGAACAGCTGCAGATTTCCGGTGGTGTGCGCTGGACCGACGAAAACAAGACCAGCCGTATTTCCGTGCCCTATGTCCACACATTCCTGTCATCGGGCCCGGCGTTCATCCAGAGCGGCTTCTTCTCCGGACCAATTGAATTCAGCGATGACAATTTCTCGCCTGAACTTTCGATCCGTTATCAGGCTACCCCGGACATCAATATTTACGGTGCTTTCAAGACCGGTTTCAAATCCGGCGGTATCGACAACAGCGCTTTGCCATCCTCCAGCTTGCTGGGCTTCAACGACCCGGATCCCGCCACTCGTCAGGCTGTAGCCGATGCGCTGAAATTCAAGTCGGAAACCGGTCTCGGCGGTGAAGTGGGCGTTAAGGCACAATTTGCCGACCGTACGCTGACGCTCAACACTTCGGTTTTCTACTATGTGTTTGATGATCTTCAGGTGCAGAATTTCGATGCCGCTGCGGTCCAGTTCCAGACGTTCAACGCCAGCCAGCTGACCAGCCAGGGTGTCGATGTCGAATGGGGATGGCGGACGCCAGTCGAAGGTCTGAACCTTTCCGGTTCGATCGCCTATACCGACGCGAAATTTACCGCTCCGTTCGTGACGACCTCGGGTGAGGACATCGACGGCCGGGCCGCAGCTCGTGCGCCAAAATTCGCTGCCAATGCTGCCTTTGACTGGTTTGTTCCGCTGGGCGATGCCCTCGAACTGGGACTGAACGGAAACCTCCAGTATAGCGGATCCTATTTCACCAACGAGGATTCCTTCTCGGATCTCAAGCAGGACAGCTATATTTCCATAGATGGTTCCGTCTCGATCGGCGATCCCGAAGGAAAATGGAAATTGTCGCTGGTCGGCGTTAACCTGACCGATGAAATCTGGATCAATACCAGCAGCGGTCGTCCGTTCCTCGAGCCAGGCGTTGGCGACGATCTCGTGGTCACGCAAAATCGCGGCCGCCAGGTATTCGTGGAAGCTGCTTTCAAGTTCTAGTCAACTCCCGTTGATTAATCTGGGCCGGGTTGACGCGAGTTGATCCGGCCCTTTTTTACGAACGGCAATAGCCATTGTGAGAGTAGTGCCCAGTTGGTGAACGGCTAATATGGAGCAACGCATAACAACTGGATTGGAGGAGCAAGTCTATGGGACGTCTGGAAGGAAAAAAGGCGATAGTTTTGGGGGCCGCAGGTCGCGACAATATGGGGCAGGTGATTGCCAGGCGGTTTCACGATGAAGGCGCCGATGTGCTGGTCGCGGGACGCAAGGAAGAAGAACTGAAGCGCTTTGCCGAAGAGATTGGCGGCCATTATGCGCTTTGCGATCTTACCAGCGAAGCCGATATCAAGGCTCTTGGCGAGACAGCAAAAAGCAAATTGGGCGGCGTTGATATCGCGGTTAACGCAACCGGCCTGGGCTTTCTCAAGCCCTTCCTGGAAAATACCAAGGAAGAACTGGAAACCATGTCGGCGCTGCAGCTGGTCGGGCCGTTCCAATTCTATCAGGAAATGATCAAGGCGATGGGCGATGGCGGATCGTTGATCCAGATCAGTTCGGCCACGGCAACGATCATGCTCAACGACCACGCTGCCTATATGGGAACCAAGGCCGCGACCGACCATATCATTCGCTGCGTGGCGCATGAATTCGGCGAGCAGGGTATCAGGGCCAACAGCATTTCTCCGGGACTGACACGGACGCCGATGACCGCTGGCGTCGATCAGGTGCCGGGACTGGTGGAGTCCTTCAAGGCGCGCTATCCGCTTGGTCGGATCGGCACCAGCGAAGACATCGCCGCCGCGGCGGTATTCCTCGCCAGCGACGAATGTTTCATGACCGGCGAAAATCTGCAGGTAAACGGTGGTCTGTGCCTGCGCGGCAACCCGATCCGCAAGGATCAGGAGCTGATGATGGGGGCTGTCGCCGCCGCTTCCTGACCCTAGTCTATCGACTTGAACCGCTTCTGGATGTGCGGCCGGATTTTGAGGAACTGGATGTACAGGGCTTCAAGGATCGGCAGCACGCCCGGAATGCGGGCGGCTTGGCCAAGCGGCCGCATGACCGGGATGGCGCGCCACATGGCGGAAAAGGCGGCGGCGCCTGATAATATTTTCCATTTTCCGCAGCGTGAAATCGCTCGAGCATCAATCGCCGGTCGATCGGGCAGGACGCGCCGGCTGCGGAAATATCCGTGAATGTGATGGCGCTGCGCCTATCGAGCCTGCGCATCAGGGCGATTTCCCGGATGCACAGCGGGCATGCACCATCATACCAGACGGTAACCCGGCTCATCGGCTCTTCCCGATATCGCAATCGTGCTTCATTCCTGCCTCGCCATCATCATGGCAGACAGTTAACGATCGGGATGCTCCTTCGCCATATGCCCCAAAGGCCTAAGGGCAGCAGAGGCTAGATATCCAGATTGGCGACGTTCAACGCGTTGTCGACAATGAACTCGCGCCGCGGTTCCACGACTTCGCCCATCAGCTTGGTGAAGATATCGTCGGTCACGTCAGCCTGTTCAACCGTTACCTGAAGCAGCGAGCGCACTTCCGGATCGAGCGTCGTTTCCCACAGCTGTTCCGCGTTCATCTCGCCAAGACCCTTGTAGCGGGATATGGCGAGGCCCTTGCGGCCTGCGGCCATCACCGTATCAAGCAGCTCTGAAGGGCGCGTGATCAGCGTTCCTTCGGAGCCGATGCCGGCATCCTCGCTGCTATCCGCGTCACCGCTGGCCGATTTGATCAGCCGGCTGCCGCTGCCATAGGTTGCGGTTTCTTCCGAGGCGAGCTGGTGCAGCTTGCGCGCTTCGGCGCTTTCCAGAAATTTCGCTTCGATGATATGGTGGTCGGTGACCCCGCGCCAGAAACGCTGGAACAGATAGCCGCCTTCTTCGGACACCTGGCCCGACCAGCGGCCTTCCTCGTCAACCTTGTCCATCCAGGCTGCGGTCGCGTCGACGGCGGCTTGCCGTTCCGCCTGCCCGTGATCCGGATTGAGAGCGCCTGTGAGGGCCATTCCCTCGACAATGGTGCTGTCGTAGCGCCGCGGCACATAGGTCATCAGACTGCGCATTCTGCGGGCATGTTCGATCAGGCCGCGCAGGTCTTCACCGCTGCGCGCGCCCTCGGCGGTGTGCAGGACCATGCCGCTCAGACCGGCTTCGACCAGATATTGATCGAGCGCATTGTCATCCTTGAGATAGACTTCGCTCTTGCCCTTGCCGACCTTGTAGAGCGGCGGTTGGGCGATGTAGAGATGGCCGCCAAGAATGATTTCCGGCATCTGCCGATAGAAGAAGGTCAGCAGCAAGGTACGGATATGCGCGCCGTCGACGTCAGCGTCGGTCATGATGACGATCTTGTGATAGCGCAGCTTTTCAAGATTGAAATCCTCTCGGCCGATACCGGTGCCCATGGCCTGGATCAGCGTGCCGACTTCCTTGGACGAGAGCATCCGGTCAAAACGGGCGCGTTCGACGTTGAGGATTTTGCCCTTGAGCGGCAGGATCGCCTGATACATGCTGTCGCGGCCCTGTTTGGCCGACCCGCCAGCGGAGTCCCCTTCCACCAGGAAGAGTTCGCATTTGCTCGCGTCTTTTTCGCGGCAATCGGCGAGCTTGCCGGGCAGCGAGGCAATGTCCATCGCGCCTTTGCGCCGAGTCAGTTCGCGCGCCTTTTTCGCCGCTTCGCGGGCGGCAGCGGCATCAATCACCTTCTGGATGACCATTGCGGCGTTCTGCGGATTTTCCTCGAGCCATTCGGCGAGCTTGTCGGCCATCAGGCTTTCCAGCGGCTGGCGCACTTCGGAGGAGACCAGCTTGTCCTTGGTCTGCGAGCTGAATTTCGGATCAGGGAGTTTGACTGATACAATTGCCGACAGGCCTTCGCGCATGTCGTCGCCGGTCAGCTTGACCTTCTCTTTCTTCAGTGCGCCGGAGCTTTCGGCATAATTGTTCAGCGTCCGGGTCAGCGCCGAGCGGAAGGCCGCCAGGTGGGTGCCGCCGTCGCGCTGCGGGATGTTATTGGTGAAGCAGAGGACGTTCTCATAATAGCTGTCGTTCCACTCCAGCGCGACATCGATGATGACATCGTCGCGGTCGCCGTGGATGGCGATCGGCTCGGGGACCAGCGGCGTCTTGTTGCGGTCGAGATATTGCACGAACGCGGCGATTCCGCCCTCGTAGAACAGATCGATTTCCTTGACCTCTTCATGCCGTGCGTCGCGCAAGATGATATGCACGCCGCTGTTCAGGAAGGCGAGTTCGCGATAGCGATGCTCGAGCTTCTCGAAATCGAAGTCGGTGATCTTGAAGGTCGCGGGAGACGGGAAGAAAGTGACTTTCGTGCCCTTCTTGACGCCCGATGCATTGTCGGCAGGCGGCGCATCGCCGACCACTTTCAGTGGCCTTACCGCATCGCCGAATTCGAAGCGCATGTTATGCGCCTTGCCGTCGCGCCAGATGTCCAGTTCCAGCCATTCGGACAGGGCGTTGACCACCGATACGCCGACGCCGTGCAGGCCGCCGGAGACCTTGTAGGCATTGTCGTCGGAGGTATTCTCGAACTTGCCGCCAGCGTGGAGCTGGGTCATGATGACCTCGGCTGCCGAGACGCCTTCCTCGCTGTGCATGCCGGTCGGGATGCCGCGGCCATTATCCTCGACCGAGACGCTGCCGTCGGCGTTGAGGGTGATCAGGATCAGGTCGCAATGGCCGGCGAGGGCTTCGTCGATCGCATTGTCCGATACCTCGAACACCATGTGATGCAGGCCGCTGCCGTCATCGGTGTCGCCGATATACATGCCAGGCGCTTGCGAACTGCATCCAGGCCCTTGAGAACCTTGATGGAATCGGCGCCATATTCGTTTTGATTGGAAGATTTGGAAGCATCTTCCGGCTTATCGTCATTGCTAATGTCACTCATTCCCCGACCATAGCCGCTGGAACCGGCAAACCCAAGGAAAATGTAGGATTCTTCGATAATATTACTGCAAGAAATCAACTGCTTAACATATTAGGACAAGCGGAATAAATTTCTCGCGCGAAGCCGCGAAGAATGCGAAGAATTCGCTATGAATAATCCGGTTGAAGAGCTGTCGGCAATGGCGGTGGAATGCGGATACAGGTTGCATGCCGACCTTGGTCCGGGACTGCTCGAAAGCGTGTATGAGGCGCTTCTCGCCCGATCGCTTTCCAATCTGGGGTTGAAAGTTGATCGGCAGAAGCCGATCAAGATCAGATATCAGGATGTCACGTTAGAGGAAGGTTTTCGCGTTGATTTGCTTGTGGAAGACAGGTTGCTGATTGAATTGAAATCAACCGAAAGGCATATGCCGGTGCATGCCAAACAGCTGCTGACATATCTCCGTCTGATGAACCTACCGGTCGGTTTGCTAATGAACTTCGGTGCGCCGACTTTCAAGGCAGGATGCAGGCGCATCGTCAATAACCACACTGACTTCGCTGCTTCGCGCCTTCGCGTGAACCAGAATCAAAAAGGATCCAAATCATGACCAATCCAGCCGATATGGTGCCCTTTGCCAAGACCATGGGGATCACGATTACCGAGATGGACAAGGACGTCGTGCGCGGCAAAATGCTGGTGCGGCCGGAGATTTGCACTGCGGGTAACGGAAGGGGCAGCCCCAGCATCCACGGCGGCGCGGTGATGACCTTCGCCGACGTGCTCGGCGCATTCGGCGGTTTTGCCAATCTGCCCGAAGGGTCGAGCGGTACGACGACTTCGGAAAGCAAGACCAATTTCCTGAGTGCGGCCCCCGAGGGCTCTATCGTCTATGGCGAGGCCACGCCGTTCAAGGTCGGCCGCCGCCAGTCGGTCTGGCAGACGAAGATCACGCTGGAGGACGACACGCTGGTGGCCGTGGTCACGCAGACCCAGATCGTGCTGTGAGGGATCATATATTCCCATCGATGTTGCCACATGCGCCGTGCATGCTGAACGCGCAGTAGCCTAGCTGCGCACCGTTCGTCCTGAGCTTGTCGAAGGACGCTGGAGACCGTGCAGGTGCTTCGACAGGCTCAGCACGAACGGAGAGTCGGGGGTACCGATCGGGTTCAGGGCGAACGGCGGTGGGCCTTAAAGAAATCATTGCGGGCGGGGATGGAGGTCCTTCGACAAGCTCAGGACGAACGGCAGGCTGGCAGGCTTCGATCCGCTCTGCGCCCGGGCTCGTCCTGCCCAATTTATTCGCAGCTTCCCAAAGTGCCCGCTTTTGCGCTAAACCTCTGGCATGAACAGAACCCTGCTCGCCGCTTCCCTTCTATGCCTGGCAACCATCGCCTGCTCCGAATCCACCAAGGTCAGCGACGATCTGGCCGAAAGCAGCTCCTATATCGACAATCCGACCGGTCGGACCGAACGGGTCGAGACCGGACCCACGGCCAAGCCGGTGCGTATCGGCGAAGGTGGCCCCCGTTTCGATGCCTGCCAGTCGGTCGGCGAAGTCGGCCGCCATGTCAGCGGATCGCTACCGGTGCTGAGCGCGCCCTTTGACGCCGCCGAAAAATCGACAGTCTCGCCGCCGGCCAGATCGTCCATATCTGCACCCGCAGCATCGACCAGCAATGGTTCGGCATTGTCTATGACAAGCCGTCCGATCCGGCGAACAGCACGCCGGTCGATTGCGGCGTGTCCTCTCCGGTGCGCGCCAAGCGCAATTATGACGGCCCGTGCAAGAGCGGCTGGGTCGAGAGCACTTATGTGGTGCTGGTGGCGGGGTAGTTTTATCACGCGAAGACGCTAGGGCGCGAAGAGGTCAGTGATTGGGGCAGTGAAAGTGAGAGCTTTGCACCCTTATACCAAGGACGTCGTTGCGAGCGCAGCGTGGCAATCCAAAGCGGCACGTACTGATGATGGGTGCAGGACGCTCTGGATTGCCGCGTCGCTGCGCTCCTCGCAATGACGATGGTCTGTCCAGATTTTGGAATTTCGGCGCACCGACTTTCAAACTGGGTCTCAAACGTATCGTCAATAACTATCACTCTTAGCGCCTTAGCGTCTTTGCGTGAAAATCGTCTCCGCATGTTGAAAAGAACTTCGGCCATGGTGTGGATTTTATCAACTCTCATGCAATCGAACAGCGAATGTGCTGCCCAAGGCGATCTGGGTGGAATTTTATCACGCGAAAACGCTA
>NZ_PYIA01000011.1:0-844 GCF_013265645.1 Sphingopyxis sp. BSNA05
GGCCCCGCCAATGGCCGATGGCCCTGAGATTGAACGATATCCAATGTCAAACCCGGGATCGATCTTGAGCCCGCCCAGATTGACAAAGCACCATGGCTTCATGCTGACATCGGCAAGCCGGACCGGCTCCCAGAACCCCATGGCAATGCCGGGTCGTATTCCGCACAGACAAACGGGCAAGGTAGGATTTTTAGGATCAGGTCTGCTTGATGGCCAGATATCAAGGCCGCCAATCGACAGCGGGAAAAGACACGACCAGCAGATATCGGTGATCGGATTGACAAATTTACCGGTGCAGCGGCCCGGCCCCGCATCGGCGCGAGCCGGGGCTGAGACAAGCAAGCTGAATGCCAGCAGACATAATAGTAATGCGGGCTTAAATCTGAATATTTTTGAAAAGCTTTTTGTCATTGGGTTGGCCTCCGCTTTTTGGACAGCGCAAACTCCCGGATGCGCAGCATCCGGCCCTGTTGATCGACCATCGCCGGTAGTGCTTTAATATCGAAATGCGCGGTCAGTTTTCCGCCTTGATCAAAATAGAATCGCCTTTGGCGCGCTTTCATCAACTTGAGCGGCGCGCCGTTCGTCAGAATGAGTTTCGCAGTCTTTGATTTTGCGCAAATGCCCATTCGAGCTGGGCTGGATCATCGCCGTCTAGAAATATCAATGCCGCGCGCAGAGGAACGGTATCGAGGGGATTGACCCTGGTTCCTTTGGCCCAGATCCTGCGTTTATCATGACCAAAAATATCGGCCTGCAATGTGATGGTCGGATCGAACAGGCGCGTTGTGGATTTTTCTGCTCTGATCAACCCCGCAACGGGTTTAGGCCGGTTTACCCTTGC
>NZ_PYIA01000012.1:0-177211 GCF_013265645.1 Sphingopyxis sp. BSNA05
CGATCGATGGTTAACGTATTGCGCCATCGGTCGGTTTCTCGGCCTGCGAGAGTGCGGACTGTGACAATCTTGTGGTCCGCCCGGGCTGGACTGAGTTGACTTTAGTCCCATCACCATCCGTCCCAGACGCCGCGCCGCGCAAGCTGACCGCCGCCGCCGCCAAGCCGCCGCCACCAAATCCGCCGCCGCCGAAGCCGGAACCGCCGCTGCCGCCACCCCAGCCGCCTCCGCCGCCCCAGATAACGACCGGGCCGGCCCCACGCCGATAGCGTTTGCCACCGCGGTTGGAGAACATCGGGATGATGACGAAGAAAATCAGGACGAAAATCCAGAAGACCATAAGGCCGATATTCTCGCCATCGCCTTTGCTGGCTTGCTGACTGGCCTGCTGCGCCACCGCGAGCGCTTCTTCCTCCGGTAGCACCAGTTGGTTCGAAATCCGGTCGACGCCGGCAATGATGCCGCCGGCCATATCGCCATTACGGAACTGGGGAAGGATATCATTCTGGATGATGATGCTCGACAGGGCGTCGGTTATGATTCCCTCCAGGCCATAGCCCACTTCGACGCGGACCTTGCGCTCATTGGGCGCGACCAGCAGGATCAGGCCATTGTCCTTTTCCGCTTCGCCTTCTCCATCCTGTCCGATGCCCCATGTCCGGCCAAGCTGATAGCCATAGTCGGCGATATCATAGCCTTCGAGACTGTTGACCGTGGCAACAACCAGCTGGCGATTGGACTGGTTTTCCAGAGCCTCCAGCCGGGCTGTGAGTTCTGCTTCCTGCGCAGGATCAAGCAAATCCGCCTGATCGACGACGCGGCCGGTAAGTTCGGGAAAGCTCTGGGCGTTAACAATCGGCGCGCACAGTAGGATCGACAGGGCAAGGAGCCAGCGTATCACATTCATGAGATTTTCCTGTTTTGCGCGGGTATTTCCGGCGCATTATCATTTGCGGGAAGGGATGGAACACGCTGCATTTTCTTGATCAGTCTGGCGGCGCCGTTCAAAATCCCTTCTTCCATCCGACCTGCCGAAAAGGCCGGCAGCATGGCTTCACGGATGACCTCCGCACAAAATGGATCGCTCAGGGATGCTTCCAGTCCGTAACCCACTTCGATCCGGACCTCCCTTTCATTTGGTGCCACGAGCAACAGAACACCATCATCACGATGCTTGTTACCGATCCCCCACGCCCGTGCCAGCTTTAAGGAATAGTCCGTGATTTCCAGGCCATTCAGCGATTTCGTGGTCGCTATCACAAATTGCGGGCCTGAAGTTTGTTCCAGATTTGCCAAAATTCCTGTCAGCTCCTTTTCAGTTTCCTCTGTCAACAAATCCGCGTCATCAACAACACGCCCCGTGAGCGCCATCGACGGGGCGGCACTGTCTAACTGTCCCTGGTCCTTTTCAACATTCTGGCCGCATGCAGATAAGATGAACCACAGAGGCAAGATGAGCCTCGGGCTCATCCCACTCTAGAATTCCACCGAGGGCGCTTCGTCCGCGCCTTCTGTCGTGGCAGCAAAGGGCTCCATCGGTTCGGCACCATGGATGATTTTCGCACCGATGATATCGGGGAAGGTGCGGATCGTCGTATTATACTCGCGGACCGCTTCATTATAATCGCGCCGCGCTACGTTGATGCGGTTTTCCGTGCCTTCGAGCTGGCTTTGCAGCGCTAGGAAATTCTGGTTGGATTTGAGCTCGGGATAAGCTTCCACCGTTGCCATCAAACGTCCAAGTCCTTGCGAGAGGGCGCCTTGCGCAGCGGCAAATTCCTGAACCTTCGCGGCATCGCCGAGATCGTCGGCGCTGAGCTGAATCGAGGTTGCTTTAGCCCGGGCTTCCACCACGGCGGTCAGCGTGTCCTGCTCCTGCGTAGCAAAGCCTTTGACGGTCTCAACGAGATTGGGAATCAGGTCGGCGCGGCGCTGATAGGTGCTTTCAACGTCAGCCCATTTGGCTTTGGCATTTTCTTCCGCCGTCGGCACGCTGTTGATTCCACAGGCGCTCAACGACAGGGCCACGGCCGGCACCACCAGAATTTTGATCAATTTATTCAGCATGTTTGAAAACCCTCCATCCACACGGCGAAACGCCGCACCACGTTGTAAAAATAGGTATCAATGGTCGCCTTTGCAACGACTTCCCTCGACAATTTTGGATTTTTCATACATTTACACGGCTTTAGAAACGGGAAGGGAAATTTTATGTTAAACGAGTTCAAGGCATTTATTCTGAAGGGCAATGTGCTCGATCTGGCGGTCGCCGTTATCATAGGCGCCGCCTTTGCAACGATTACCACGTCATTGACCGAAGATGTGATCATGCCGGTTGTCAGCGCCCTGTTCGGCATGCCTGATTTCTCGGGAATGTTCATTCTGCTCGGTTCGCCGCCTGCCGATTACGCCGGGGCGATGACCGATTATGCAGCGCTCAAGGAAGCCGGCGTGCCGATGCTCGGCTGGGGCCAGTTCCTGACCGTGGTGATCAACTTCATCATTCTGGCGTTCATCATCTTCATGATTGTCCGCTACGCGAACAAGGTGATGAAGAAGGCTGAAGAAGAAGCCGCCGATCCGGGACCAAGCGAAATTGACCTGCTGACCGAAATCCGGGACAGCCTGAAGAAATAGACATTCGCGATTACCGATATCGCCCCTTTTGCCACATGGCCCGCCTCGCGCAGCCCGTGTATCGCGAAAGGGGCGATTTTTCTGTCCGCTGCCGGCGAGCAGCCCGTTGAAACCCCGCGGAACAGGGCGGATTATCAATAATAATCTTTTTATTACAATATTATAACAAACGGCTTCATTTTTGAGATACATTCGGAATTTTCGACCCTATAGGCTCGCTCGGCTGGATTGATTCTCAGCCGATTTGAACGACATATGGGGACTAATTATTATGCGTAAATTCGCTGTTTTGGCTGCATCCGCAGCTGTATTCGCTTTGTCTGCTTGCAATGCTCCAGCTGAAGATGCTGTTGTCACCGACGAAGTTGCTACCGAAGAAGTTGCACCTGCTGAAGACGTTATGGCTGCTGAAGAAGTTGCTCCTGTAACCGAAGAAGCTGCTGCACCTGCTGACGAAGCCGCTGCACCTGCTGAAGAAGTTGTTGCCGAGTAAGCTCGAAGCATCTGAAATTCCCTCTGGGGAACTAGAGAAGGGTCGACCGGTGAACCGGTTGGCCCTTTTTTATTATATTTTTTGGAACACGGGAACCAATTGCTGGACGACGGGTTGATGGAACCGAGGAGCCTTTTTCGCTCCTTCCAATTGACGAGGGATTAATATGCGTAAATTGATGATTTTGACCGCTTCTACTGCTGCTCTGGCACTCAGTGCCTGTGCACAGGAAGACACCAGCGGTGCCGAAACCGAAACCGAAGTGCAGGCTCAGGAAGCCGAAATGGAAGCAGACCGTCTCGACGAAGCTGCTGACAATGCGATGACCGAGTCGGCTGAAGATTCGCTGGAAAACAAAGCGGAAGCCATGGAAGACAAGGCTGATGCCCTGGAAGACAAGGCCGATGCCGAAGAAGGCGTTCTCGCCCAGTAATCCAGTTCGTAATCACGAATTCCCTTTGGGGAACTAGAGGAGGGTCAACCGGGCGACCGGTTGGCCCTTTTTCTTGTCTGTGCACTGGCCATTCAGAATTATCTCCCTATATAGGAAGCGTCCGTTCCGACGGACTATGGTGATAAATTGTGATGTGTAATAGACACTACGGACCCGGGGGCAGTACCCGGCGGCTCCACCATTTCAGGCGATTTGCAGCGATGCAGGACGCTTTTGCTGATGGGGCCGAACCAGGATCGACGGGTGTTCAAAGGCATTATTTTTACCCGGCCTGAGTATGCCGTGATTGCTCAAAACCTATAAGTGCAAACGATAACGAAGCACTCGCTATTGCTGCCTAACCCATTGACCTCACGGTCATAAGTTAGAAAGCTACGCGCGGTTGAACCCACCGGGCAACAGAAGGGATTTCAGCGGTTTGGAAGGCACCGGGCAACAGAAGCCTTCCACTTCATTCAGAATGACAGATAGAATCGCCCGGATCCAGTGGGCCGGCGAAAGCGGCTGTGCAGCCCGGCGCATTCAATATTCGGAACTGTAGGTCCGGTTGAGGTCGATGGCCTCGATCATCTTGGCACCGGCCATGAACACCGCGCCGGTCACCGCCAGAAACAGCATTTTCCCGCCCCATCCCGGATATTCGACCAGATAATGCTGGCCACGCTGCACCGCGCCGGTGGCGAGGGCATAGGTGATGAGAAAAGCCTCGAACTTGGTCTTGATAACGAACAGCCGTCTGAATTTTTCCACATGAGCCATCCTTAGCAAGCGCCGTGCCAAGCGCGGAAAACTGCTGTTCCTGTCACCGGAATATGGTAAATTGTAAGTTAACCCGACAGTCGCGCGGCAAGATCAGCCTTCGAGTTTGGCCAGACGGCAGACGTCGAGCAAGCAGCTTCGGGCCTGCCTGACAAGATCAGCCAGCGCCGGATCCTGCAACTGGTCGGGATCGATCGATTCCGGCCAATATTCGCTCACCACCCGCGCGATCGCATCCAGCTTCTCCGGCGTTGCCATGAAGCGCGGATCGACCGTCGCGGGATTGGCAACCACCCGCAATCGCAGACAGGCCGGACCGCCGCCATTGGCCATCGATTGCCGGACATCGACCGGGCAGAGGCGGCGGATCGGGCCATTGCCTGCCACCAGGTCGGTCAGATAGGCCCAGACGGCTTCATTCTCGCGCGCCTCGCTGGGCAGGATCAGCGCCATGCCGCCGCCGTCGGGCAGGCTCACCAGCTGGGCGTTGAACAGATAGGATTTTATCGCGTCGGCCAGGCTGACCCGGTCGGCGGGAACGATGATGATTTCTGCCTCCGGCAGCTTGGCCCGGATTGCCTCGTACAGTGCGTCGGGCTGCTCAAACGCCTGTTCGTGCGTGAACAGCACCCGCTCGTTGGCCACGGCTACAACATCATTGTGGAAGGCTCCCGCAGCAATGGCCGCTTCCGCCTGCTGCGCGAAAATCACGCTCTGCTCGTCCAGCCCGTGCTTGCGCGCCACCGCCTTGCTCGCCTCGATATGCTGGCGGGCGGGGAAGGGGCCGCCGCTCTTGCCATAGACAAATATCTCGAGGCCCGGCGCGTCATGACCGGAACAGAGCCGCATATGATTGGCCGCGCCCTCGTCGCCGAATGGCGAGGGAACGGGCGCGTGCACCGCGAAATGCTCATGATCGGCAAAGGCCAGCTGCAACTGCGCCAGCGTGCCCGGCCATTCATGGCTGCGGTGCGGCATCGTCTGGAGATTGGCGACGGTGAGATGGCATTTGCCGTCGGGCGCATCCGGTGCGGGGGATACGGTCGCGGCATTGGCCGCCCACATCGAGGACGCGGAGAAGGCAGCAGCCCGCAAATGCGGCTCTGCAGCGGCGACATTTGTCCCCAGCGCCTCCAGCCAGCCGCTGTTCGGCCGGTCCAGCGGCATCAAAAAGCCCTGCGCCAGCCCCAGCTCCAGATTGTGCCGCATCTTGGTGATGCCCTGAAGCGCCGCTTCCCGCGGATAGGCGGTCGCGCCGGCATTGGTCGAAGAGGCGATGTTGCCGAGACTCAGCCCGGCATAATTGTGACTGGGCCCGATAATCCCGTCGAAATTGATTTCGGTCAGCGCGCTCATCGCGGAATATACCGGATTTCATCGCCGACCGAGAGGCCGATATTGGCGGCAGCCTGCTCGTCGATCATCACGCCGTCGTCAGTCTCGCTCAACATGGCATAAGTTGCCTGAAAATCGCTCAGCTTGCCGTGCGAAATGATCACTTTCGTCTCGCCTTCACCAAGGGCGCTGATCTTCGCGGATTTTGCGTTGCGGATACTCGTCACATCATTGGTCTTCGCGATCATCGTCGGGCCGCCGTCAAAAATATCGACATAGCCGTCATAAGAGAAATTCTCGTTCTCCAGCATCCGCATGGCAGCCCGGCCATTGGGATGGGGAACACCGATCGCGGCGCGCGCGGATTCGCTCAGCATGGCCGTATAGATCGGGTGTTTGGGCATCAGGTCGGCGATGAACTGGTTGCCGTGGATGGCGTTGAAATAATCGGCTTCCTGAAAGCTCATGCCAAAGAAACGGCCGGCAAGACCGTCCCAGAAGGGCGACCCGCCCGCCTCGTCGATGATCCCGCGCAATTCGGCAAAAATCTTGTCACCGAAGCGCTCGCGATGTTCCTTGATGAACAGATAGCGGCTGCGGGCCAGCAACATGCCAAGACCGCCGGCGCGCTCGCCGGGATGGAGGAACAGGCCGCCGACTTCGCTCGCGCCTTCCAGATCGGTGACCAGGCTCAGCATCTGGGCGCTGAACGTCCGGTCGAGCTCCTTGCTGGTCTGCGACAGGGTGCTCAGGCGATAGGAATAGAAGGGCCAGGTCTGCCCGACCTTGGTGAACAGTTGCGAGGTGCCCCGGACCGCGCCGGTCTCGACATTTTCCAGCACCATGACAAACAGGTCATCGCCATGTTCGTTGCTGTCATTCTGATAGGCGCGTTCGGATCGCTCCAGTTTCTGGGTCAGCGAATCCCGGTCGGCCGGCAGGTTGGTAAAGCCGCCGCCGGTCAGTTTCGCCATTTCGTAGAGATGCTGCAGATCATCGACCCGCGCCGCGCGTATCCGGAAACTCATAATCCTCCTTTTCGGCGATCCGCATGATCGTCAGCGCCGATAATTGTGTCCGTTCGACCAGACTGTCCGTGATCAGAAATTCGTCGGCGCTGTGGATCGCCCCGCCGCGCACGCCCATCGTATCCACCACCGGGATACCGCAGGCCGCGATATTATTGCCATCGCATACGCCGCCGGTGCCGCGCCAGCTGATATCGAGGCCTAGCTCTGCGCCGCATTGCTTCACAAGGCCGAAAAGCTTTTCCGCCTGTGGGTCAATCGGCTTGGGCGGGCGGCCGAAGCCGCCGTGGCAATGGACGCCGAGATCGTGCAGCTTCGCGATATCTGTGACCATCTGGTCCAGAGCCTTTTGCGCCACAGCCTGATCTTCCAGCGTCTTGGGCCGGAAGTTGACGCGCAATATGGCATGATCGGGAACCGAATTATTCGGCCCGCCACCGTCAATCTTGGCCGGATTGACGCTCAGCCCCTCGCGGTGCAGCGCTTTCAGCCGCACGGCCATGTCCGCTGCCGCGACCAGCGCGTTGCGCCCTTCGCCCGGGTTGCGCCCGGCATGCGCGCTTTTGCCGGTAAAGATGATCGAAAAATTGCCGCTGCCGCCGCGTTCGCCGGCCAAAGTGCCGTCGGGCAGCGCGGGTTCATAGGTCAGGGCGGCGGTCTTGCCCTTCGCCAGTCGCCTGATCAGCGAAGCCGATGATCCGGAACCCACTTCCTCGTCGCTGTTAATCATCACGTCATAGCCGATCCGGCCCGCATATTCGCTTTGCTCGAGCAATTGCAGCGCGCCGAGCATGACGGAAAGACCGCCCTTCATGTCGGCAAGGCCCGGGCCGTTCAAAATGCCGCTTTCCAGCTCGACGATATGCTGGAACGGGTGATCCGCCGCAAAGACCGTGTCCATATGGCCGGTCAGCAGCAGACGCACCGGCGCTTCGGGTCGCACCGAAGTGATCAGATGCCGGCCGCGCTGAACCTGATCGACCGAGCCATCCGCGCGTACCGCCTCGACCGGTTCGGGATCGATCAGGCTGGTCTCTCCCGGCAATACCGAAAAGGCATCGGCGAGCATTCCCGCGACGGTCGCCAGGCCATCGAGATTGGTGGTGCCGCTATTGACCTTCGCCCATTCGAGCGTGCGCGGCAAAAGCGGCAGGTCGTTGGCCTTTTCCAATAATGTCATTTCGGAGGAGGAATCTGCTTTCATTTGAAACCGATAGCATTTGTCGTGAGTCCATGCCAGTCGCTCTGTCACGGGGAAAACGCTGTCCTACAGTGCGCAGCGCCGTTATTGTTGCATTCCGAAGCCCTCAGCGGCCTTGCCGTGCCGTTTCAAAAGGAGTGTCCCATGATCAAGCTCGCCCGTTCATCATCTCCCTTCTTTGTCAGAAATTCCGTCAATGGCAAAAATGGACGGAAATTCAGTTGGTTTGCAATGGCCTCTAATAGGCGATCGCAGGAAAAGGAAAAATTTTCATAACAGTGTAAAGTTTGTAAAGTTCATCTCCGGGAATATCCTTTTTCGTCTCTCCAGCGGCCCATCCCATTTACAGGGCGAAAAAGAGCCGTCATAGACGGCAGCGATTCCTCCCCGGAACAATTTGAACGCCCCCGGTGTAGTTTCTATGCTGAGGCTAAATGCATTTGAACGAGGAATTATCATGTCCGAATATGTCAGCCAGAACAATATCCAGATCGCGCAGGAACTGCTCGATTTTGTCAATGACCGTGCCTTGCCGGGAACCGGGGTGGACGGGGAAAAATTCTGGGCCGGGTTTGCCGATCTTCTCGGAAAATTCGCGCCGCGCAATGCGGAGCTTCTGGCGAAGCGCGAGACGCTGCAGGCGCAGATCGATGCCTGGCATATCGACCACAAGGGGCAGCCGATTGATCAGGTTGAATATCAAGGCTTTCTGAAGAGCATTGGCTATCTAGTTGAAGAACCGGTGGCTTTTTCCATCACGACGGAAAATGTCGATCCGGAAATCGCGACCATGGCCGGACCGCAGCTGGTGGTGCCCTCGCTCAACGACCGTTTCGTTCTGAACGCCGCCAACGCGCGCTGGGGCAGTCTCTATGACGCTTTCTACGGCACTGACGCGCTGGACGCGCCACCGGCCAAGCCCGGCGGCTATGATCCGGAGCGCGGCGCTGCGGTTATCAAGGCGGCAAAGGCCTTCCTTGATGAAGCTTTCCCTCTGTCGAGCGGATCATGGACCGATTATGCTGGCGGCGAACCCGCCTTGGCAGACCCGTCGCAACTGGTTGGCCGCAACGGCCAGTCGCTGCTGCTCAAGCATAACGGGCTGCACGCCGAAATCGTCATCGACCCGGCCCACCCGATCGGCAAGGATGACCCGGCCCATATCGCCGATGTCCTCATGGAAGCGGCGCTGACCACGATCATCGACATGGAAGATTCGGTTGCCGCTGTCGACGCTGAGGACAAGGTTCTGGCCTATACCAACTGGCTCGGCCTGATGCGCGGTGATCTCGACGCCTCCTTCGAAAAGGGCGGCAAGACGGTCGAGCGCAAGGCCAATCCGGATCGCGACTATGTCGATCCTGACGGCAAGTCTTTCACCCTGCCGGGCCGCAGCCTGATGTTCGTCCGCAACGTCGGTCACCTGATGCGCAACCCCGCGGTCCTGCTGGCCGACGGGTCGGAAGCGCCGGAAGGTTTGCTCGATGGCGTGTTCACCAGCCTGATCGCAATACATGATCTCAAGGGGCTCGGCGAACTGCGCAACAGCCGCGCCGGTTCCATCTATATCGTGAAACCGAAGATGCACGGGCCGGAAGAATGCGCCTTCACCAATGATCTGTTCGATGCGGTCGAAGATCTGCTCGGCCTCGACCGTCACACGATCAAGGTTGGCGTAATGGACGAGGAACGGCGAACATCCGCCAATCTCGCCGCCTGTATCCACGCAGTGAAGGATCGGGTCGTGTTCATCAACACCGGTTTCCTCGACCGGACCGGCGACGAAATCCACACGTCGATGCAGGCGGGCGCGATGCTGGCCAAGGGCGATATCAAGACAAGCGACTGGATCACCGCTTATGAACAGCGCAACGTCGCAATCGGTCTGGCTTGCGGCATGTCCGGCAAAGCACAGATCGGCAAGGGCATGTGGGCCGCGCCCGACATGATGGCCGACATGATGGAACAGAAAATCGGCCATCCGATGACCGGTGCCAACACCGCCTGGGTGCCCAGCCCGACGGCGGCGACATTGCACGCGATTCACTATCACCGGGTCAATGTGTTCGACCGGCAGAAAGAGGTCGCGGCGGACGGCGTTGCGCCGCTCGACAAGCTGCTGACCATTCCGCTGGCCGACGGCCACAACTGGTCGGATGCCGAAATAGAGCACGAACTGGACAATAATGCGCAGGGCATATTGGGCTATGTGGTCCGCTGGATCGATCAGGGAATCGGCTGTTCCAAGGTTCCCGACATCAATGATGTCGGTCTGATGGAAGACCGCGCGACACTGCGGATTTCCTCCCAGCATATGGCCAACTGGATGCTGCACGGCGTCTGTTCGCCCGAGCAGGTCGATGCCGCGCTACTGCGCATGGCGGCCAAGGTCGATGGTCAGAATGCGGGTGATCCGCTCTACCGGCCGATGGCCCCCAATCCGGATGCCAGCCTGGCGTTCCAGGCGGCGCGTGATCTGGTGTTCAAGGGTGTCGAGCAGCCGAGCGGCTATACCGAGCCGTTGCTGCACGCCTATCGGCGGAAGCTGAAAGCGGCGGGCTAGGAGAGCAGCCGGGCGAGTTCGACGAACTCGGACACGGCAAGAGTCTCGGGCCGGCGCTGGCTGTCGATACCGGCCTGCTCGAGGGCTTCGAGGCCGCCGGGCAGTTTCTTCAGGCTTTGCCGCAGCATCTTGCGCCGCTGGCTGAAGGCCGTCTGTGTCAGGATCTCCAGCTTGGCGAAATCGACGCCTTCGGGCTGCGCCGTGGGCGTGATATGGACGACCGCCGACATGACCTTGGGCGGCGGCGTGAAGGCCGAGCGGTGGACGGTCATGGCGAGCTTGGCCGTGCTGCGCCACTGGGCGAGGATCGACAGGCGGCCATAGGCGCTTGAGCCGGGCCGGGCGACGATCCGGTCGGCGACCTCGCGCTGGAACATCAGGGTCAGCGACTGCCATTGCGGTGGCCATTGCGGAGCGGAAAGCCACTTCACGAGCAGCGCCGAACCGACATTATAGGGCAGGTTGGAGAGGATGTGGAACGGACCTTCGAACAGGCTGCCATGGTCCAGCGCGAGCGCATCGTCGTTGATCAGCGTCAGCTTGTCCGGGAAATGACCGGACAGTTCGGACAGGGCGGGCAGGCAGCGCTCGTCCCGTTCCACAGCGGTCACCTGGGCACCGGCCTGCAACAGGGCGCGGGTCAGGCCACCGGGACCGGGGCCGACTTCAAAGACGGACTGGCCGTCCAGACTGCCCGGCACCGCAGCGATCCGGTCGAGAAGCTGCATGTCGAACAGGAAATTCTGGCCCAGCGCCTTGCTCGCGGTCAGGCCGTGTTTCTTGATCACCTCCCGCAGCGGGGGCAGGGCAACAGGCTGGCTCAATGGTCGTATATCTGGCGGTTGGTGACCGCGGTGGCGGCCATCTGGATCGCTGCGATCATCGAGCGCGGGTCGGCGATATTCCGGCCGGCAATGTTGAAGGCGGTGCCATGGTCGGGCGAGGTACGGACGATCGGAAGGCCGAGCGTGATATTGACGCCGTCGAAGAAATGCAGGGTCTTGAGCGGTATCAGGGCCTGGTCGTGATAGGGGCACAGCGCGACATCATATTGCCGCCGCGCTTCCTCGTGGAACATCGTGTCGGCCGGCATAGGATCGCTGATATCCATGCCGTCGTTGCGCAGCGTATCGATCGCCGGCTGCATGATCCGTTGCTCCTCGTCACCGAGATTGCCGCTCTCGCCGGCATGCGGATTGAGGCCCGCTACCGCGATGCGCGGCCGGGCGATGCCGAAATTGCGGACCATCGCCTTCTCCGCGGCACGGGCACGGGCGAGGATCAGCCGTTCGGTCAATTGCTCTGTCACGTCCCTGAGCGCGATATGGGTGGTCATCGGAATGACCCGCAAGCTGGGTCCGGCCAGCATCATCACGGCATTTTCGCGCGCGATTCCGCATCGTTCCGAGACAAATTCCGTCTGGCCGGGATAGCGAAAGCCGATCTTGTAAAGCTGGGTCTTGGAGACGGGCGCGGTGATCACCGCGCCGGCATCGCCCGAGCGGGCCAGACCGCAGGCAATCTCGAGCGCGTGCAGCGAACATTGCGCGCTGTCCAGCGTCGCCTCTCCGGGAACCGCGGCGGCGGCGTTGTGGATATGGAAGACGGGCAGCGCCTCGTCAAAAGTCTCGCCGGTTTCCACCGGCTGCTCGATCTTGCGAACCGGCACGCCGGCGAGATTTTCAAAGTCGGCTATATTGCCGATCGCGAAAAACGGCTTGAGCCCGGTTTCCGCCCGCTGCTGCCAGCTCTTGCCGATGATTTCCGGCCCGACACCCGCCGGATCTCCGCAGGAAACGGCAAATGGCTTGGCGTTCCACTCTGCCATCAATTATATTCGATAATGGCGTCGCGTCTCAGGTCGCGCAGATAGATTTGCGCCCGTTTGTTGATCCGGTCATTTTCGAGTCGCGACATGATCGCATCAAAGGATGGTGCTGCGGCGCTCTGCGGATCATCGCGGCCACAGAGTATGAGAACGCGGACACCGTCTTCGACCGAGCCGAATGGCTGGCTGGCCTGACCGATTTGCAACTGTCCGATCGCCCCCTGCAAGGCAGCAGGAAGATCGCGCAGACGGACCTGATCATTATCGACCACGCTGGCACCGAGCCTGGCCGCCACTTCGTTGGCTGCACCGCAACCCTTGATAGCCTGCGTCTCGGTCGCAAATTTCGCGGCCCGGGCAGATGCCTGTGCTTCGGTGACGCCCGGCGGGAAGTCGATCGCCAGCTGTTTGAGGCTGAGCAGAGCGTCTCGCGCATCGGCGGTGAGCACCTGACGCGAATCGATCAGATAGAGGATGGATAAACCGCCCGGGACTTCGATGGGACCGACGACTTGTCCGACCTGCATCTGTTCGGCTGCCTGCGCGAGGGTTTGCGGCAATTGTGCGGGCCGGACCCAGCCCAGATCACCACCGGTGGCGGCCGTGGATGCCTCCGAAAACTGGCGGGCATAGGCGACGAACGAACCACCGGCGCGGATCTGCTCCAGTATCTTCACCATATTTGCTGCCACCTGTTCGGCGTTTTCCTGATTGGCCGACATGTAGATTTCACCGATACGATATTCGGTGGTGCCCTTTGAGGCGTTCAATCGTTCGATGATGGCGTTGACCTCTTCATCGCCGACATTGATGAACGGCTGGATATTGCGGCGGAGCAGACGGCTCCAGGCCAGCTCGCCCTTGATCTGGCGCTTCAGCGTGTCGGCGGACGATCCCTGCGATCGCAAATATTGGTCGAATGCGTCGAGATCCTGTTTGAAATTCTGCTGTGCAACCTGACGGAACGTGGCTTCAACTTCCTCCGGCGCTATGACAATTTCATTGGCTTCGGCTTCCTGGATCTGCAGCGTTTCATCGATCAGATTGCGCAATATCTGGAGCCGCAGGCGCTGTTTCTCTTCGTCCGAGACCTCGCCGCCATTGGCAGCGACGATCAGGGCAAGACGATGGCCGACGTCGGTGCCGGTAATGATGTCTCCGTTGACGATCGCTGTCGCGCGACGGACGTTCGGATCATTATTGCCGAATATTGTCAGCTCGTCGGGAATGTCCAGTCCGGTCTGCGGCAGCGACGTATCCGCAACGGTCTGGCTGACCGAGGGGGATGCACCCGCAATGGCAAGCGCCGTGATCAGGATAGCCTTGCTCTTGAAGCCCTGGATTTTCGTGCTCAATACATTCATATTTTGTTTCTTCTCAAATACACAGAGTAAATTTTACGAAGCAAATACCAATTATCTGCTGAACCCAATATGAGTGGGCCGACCTGTTTGGATGACCTTTACACGCCCAGATTGCGCAAGGCCAGCCGGAACAGGAAGGTGCTGCCACTACGCGCGTCACCGGTGTCTTCATAATCATAGCGCCAGGTTACGCCCATAGAGAGGCAGCCGTCGTCATAGGCGATTCCGAGACGGTGTCGCACGGGAGCAAAACCATCGGCCACAGAGATCGGATCTTCGCTCCGATCGGTCAGGTCGATAATCGCCGACCCGAATACGGACCAGTAATTGTCGATCTGATAACGTCCGCCAGCGCGCACTTCCTCGCGGTCGCGCAGATCTTCCAGCTCCAGTCCGATATTGCGGTTCAGGCGCAGATAACCGACCTGGGCATAGGTTTCTTTCGAACCGATGGTTGCATCGATCTCGTTCCGCCGTACCGCCAGATTATCCTTGTCGAGCCGGAAACGATGGGTGAACTTGACGATATCCTTGAACCGGACGTTGGTGCGACCGACGATATCGGAAAAACGGTCTGACAGGCCGGTGCCTTCGGGCACGATATTATTGTTGTTTTCCAGTCGATAGCTCTGGCCGACGACCATATTGACTTGCAGATTGGGACGATTGATTTCCCATTCCATCCCGTAGGTCGCGCGGACATTGTCTTCATAGCGATCATAGCCGGGGAAGCGGTTGAGAGAAAAAAGATTGGTGTCTTCCAGATCCACGGCGCGGGAATCCTCGTTCGGAACCGAAAGATTGGCCAGAGCGGGTGTTGCGACAATCTGGAAACGCGGGGTGATCGTCTGGGTACCGCCAAAGGCCTCGCCGATCAGCGGCCATTTCACATCAATCGCCGCAGTGGCGATGGCGCGGGTCTGCCAGCCGCTCTGGCCGCGATAGATGTCCGTGTCGTTGAGCGCATTGTCGTCGCTATGATAGACATCGCCGCGAACCAGTCCGGTCAGGGTGATTTCCTGCCCCCAGTCGGTCAGCTTTCGCATGTCCCAGCGGGCAGAGCCGAATGCGCGCTGCGTGTCCTGTCCCTCGCTGCGCCCGATTGCCAGACTATTGGCCTGTACCTCGAGCCGACCGCCGAGAACCGGATCATCGAACCGCTTGCGATAGTCCAGCACCGGCAGCGCAACCGGCACACGGTTTTGCGGATCATTCACCCGCAACGTCTGGAACGCCCAGCCGGCAAGAGAGAAATAGCTGCTGTCGCTGATCCGCTCGACATTGATGGTGGAGCGAAGACTGTCGTCATCGCTGATGTCATAGCGCCGCAAAAAGGTGCGGTCGGACACAATGCGGGCCGATTGCGAAATCGTCCACTTGTCATCAAGCCGGAACCGGCCGCTCGTGGCAAAATAGCCGCGGAAATCCTTTTCGGAATCGGGAATGAGCTGGGTGGCACCGGTCGGAATACGGGAACCGTAAGTCGCATAGCCGGTCAGCTGGAATGCGCCCTTGTCGTCGAGGCTGCGAAACGTGCCGCTGACTAGCGGGGCGACGTCGGTAAACACCTGTGCGGTAACCGTTGCATCCTGGTTGGGTGCGATGCTGAAATAATAGGGGATGGTAATACCCATGCCATTCACCGTGTCGAACTTGATGTCCGGCACCAGAATGCCGCTGCGGTTCTCGTCGCTTACCGGATGGGAGAGACCGGGCAGGGGAATGACCGGCAGTCCGAAAATCTCGATCCGTGCGCCATCATATTTGACGCGTTTCTTGACCGGGTCGTAGATGACCTTGACCGCCTTGATCTCCCAACTCGGATTTTTCGGACATCCGTCTTCGGTCGAGACCGCGCAGGCGGTATAGGCGGCATTGTGCAGCGCAAGCGAGCCGTCGGTAAACCGTTCGCTGCGACGGGCCGCGAGGCGGCTGCCATCTTCCAGAACGAGCAGAAGATTGTCGACAGCACCGTCGCGCAGACTGTCGGTCAGCTCAATGCGATCACCATAAGCAACGTCACCATCGGGACTGACGGACTTGATATTGCCTTCTGCCACGACAGCGCCGGTTTTGCGGTTCCACAAGACCTGATCAGCGCGGAGCTGGTATCCGTCGCGATTGAGCAGCACATTGCCCTTGGCCGTGACGAAGTCATTTTCGAAATCATAATCGATACTGTCAGCGCTGAATTCGATCTCGTCGGCTTGCTGATCAGCAGAGACGGTGTCGTCGTCTTGCGACTGGCCCATGGCCGCAGCGGGAGTGACGGCGGCGAGACCCAAGGTGAAAAGGGCGAGTGAAGATTTCATCGACTGGCTCAACCTACTTTTAGCCCCATTTCGGACGGCATTGAATATCGCACTGTCCACCTTCCGAACGCCTATTGCACCAGATTGCCCAGTCTGCAAATTTTCTTTGCCAGATTCTGATGAACAGATGCTTGACCGGAAAACCAAGACGGTGCAGCAACAGCTCACGACAGGATAAATGCCGGCCCGGCCATCAATGAGTCGGATCGACGAGTAAGCCAGTAAGGCTTTTCACTCCTCAAAACAGAAAAATAGGGACAGTTTTCCAATGAATTTCACCTTTGCCACAGAGCGGCCCGCAGACGCTGATGCAATAATTTTTACCATCGCCGAGAATGGACTGGACGATTTCGAGCTCAAGCTCGAACAAGCAAATATCGTCAAGGCGGGGGCAAAAGCCGCCCGGTTTTCCGGCAAGCTGGGTGAAGTTTTCGAAATTTTCGTTACCGAGACGGGTACGGTCAAGCGGATCATCTTGACCGGATTGGGCAAGGGCAAGGCGAATAATGCGGAATCGGCCGGTGGTTCGGCCATCGCCAAAATCCTGGCATCCGGCGCGAAACACGCGGTCATCGAACCATCGGGTCTCGACGAGGAGCGGCTGGCGAAATTGCTCTTCGGCGCGAAATTGCGCAGCTGGCGGCACGACAAATACCGGACGACCATGCCGGAAAAGCAGAAGGTTACGCTGCAGACAATCACCGTGCTCGACCAGGACCTGGAGACCGCAAAAGCCTGGACGGACTTGTCCGCGGTTGCTGACGGTGTCGCGCTGACCCGCGAACTGGTCGCCGAACCGGCCAACGCTATCTACCCCGAAAGCTTCGTCGCTCGTTGCGAAGAACTGAAGGAACTCGGCGTCGAATTCACGGTGCTCGGCTGGGACGAGATGGAAAAGCTCGGCATGGGCGCATTGCTCGGCGTGTCGCAAGGTTCCGAACGGCCGCCGCGGCTGCTGGCCATGCGCTGGGACGGCACCAATGGGGAGCAGAAGACCCCGCTTGCTCTGGTCGGCAAGGGTGTGACCTTCGACACCGGCGGTATTTCGCTGAAGCCGGGTGCCGGTATGGAGGAGATGAAATGGGACATGGGCGGCGCCGGTGCCGTTGCCGGAACCATGAAAGCACTCGCTGGCCGCAAAGCCAAGGCGCATGTTGTCGGTGTTTGCGGACTGGTCGAGAATATGCCGGACGGCAAGGCGCAACGTCCCGGAGACGTCGTCACCAGCATGAACGGCCAGACCATCGAAGTGATCAACACCGATGCCGAAGGCCGCCTTGTATTGTGCGACGCGATGCACTGGACGCAGGAAACGTTCAAACCGGAGGTGCTGATCGACCTGGCGACTCTGACCGGTGCGATGATTATCGCACTGGGCAACGAACATGCCGGTTGCTTCAGCAATGATGACGATCTTGCCGACGACCTGATCGATGCGGGCAAGGATTCCGGTGATCCGCTGTGGCGGCTTCCCGTTGGCCCGGCCTATGACAAGCTGATCAACTCGCCGATTGCGACATGAAGAATGTCGGGCCGCGCGGGGCCGGGTCGATTACTGCGGCGCAATTTCTCAAGCGCTTCGTCAAGGACGGCGTGAAATGGGCGCATCTCGATATCGCCGGCATGGTCTGGGCGGACAAACCGGGCCCGGTCTGGGACAAGGGCGCGACCGGCTATGGCGTGCGCCTGCTCAACCAATATGTTGCCGACAATTTCGAAGATTGATCGCGTTGCAATGACGCTGAATTCTTGTGGGAAAGCGTAGCGGGTGCGGGTTGATTTCTATCACCTGACCCGCGATCCGGCGGACAAGCTCGTGCCCATGCTGGCGGGCAAGTCTCTCGAAGCGGGGAAAAGGGTTCTCCTTGTTTCGCAAGGCGAGGCCCGGTGCGCGGCTCTGGGCAATGCATTGTGGAGCGATGATCCGGCCAGCTTCCTTGCCCACGATTTTGCAGGGTCCGAGCGGCAGGCCGATCAGCCGATCCTGATTTCAGAGCAATGCGATGCGGCAAACGGTGCCTCCTATATCATCCTGTCTGATGGCTTGTGGCGGGAAGAGGCGCTGGCATTCGAGCGCGCTTTCTTCCTGTTTACAGCTGAACAGATCGACAACGCGCGAAATGCCTGGCGGGACTTGGCGGCCAAGGATGATGTGACGCCGCGCTACTGGAAGCAGGACGGTGGTCGCTGGGTCGAAGGCCCCTGATTGCGGCGAAACTGCCGACCGGGACGGTCAGACGATCATCGAAAACTTGCCATGGTGCAGTGCAGCGGCTAAGGGCGGCGCAACTTTTGATTATCCCTACATTTATGGAGCTTTATCATGGCCGTGACACGGACATTTTCGATCATTAAACCCGACGCTACCCGCCGCAACATCACTGGCGCTGTCACCAAGATGCTGGAAGAAGCCGGACTGCGCGTCGTCGCATCCAAGCGCATCCACATGACCCGCGAACAGGCCGAAGGCTTTTACGCGGTTCACAAGGATCGTCCTTTCTTCGGCGAACTGGTCGACTTCATGATCAGCGGCCCTTGTGTTGTCCAGGTTCTCGAAGGCGAAAATGCGATGCAGGCCAACCGCGATATCATGGGCGCGACCAACCCTGCCGACGCCGCTCCCGGCACGATCCGCAAGGAACTGGCCGAAAGCCTTGAAGCGAATACGGTCCACGGTTCGGACAGCGAAGAAAATGCCGCGATCGAAATCGCCTATTTCTTCAACGAAGACGAAATCGTCGGCTAAGCCCACGCATTCTATCAGTTATAAACGCGGTTGCACATTCTGCGTCCGGGCGTTTGGTTATCCAGCAAGCTAGGCGGGGCGAGGCCGGTCTGCCGGCGCGGTAAATTTTGCTGCGATATTTATCCGAAACTTCCTGACAACCGACAGAATTTGCGTGTAGCGTAGCTATGAATCCGCACCCACACTGAAGGAAGTTTTTCGATGCAAAATAATCTGTTTTCGATGCACGACAAAGTCTGCGTTATCACCGGAGGTTCCAGGGGTCTGGGAAAAGCCATGGCACGCGCCTTTCTGGAAGCTGGCGCAAAACGGGTCTATATCACGGCTCGCAAACCCGAAGAATGCGACGCGACCGCCAAAGAATTGTCCGGTCTGAGCGACAGCGGCGAATGCGTGGCTCTCCCCGGTGATATGAGCAGCGGAGAAGAAATCGCAGCCTTTGCCAAGGCGCTGGCGAAGCGGGAAGAACATATCGACGTGCTGGTCAACAACGCCGGCACCGGCTGGACGGCGTCGGTCGAAGAATTTCCCGAAATAGGCTGGGACAAGGTCATGGACCTCAATGTCAAAACGCCCTTCTTCCTGACACAGCAGCTTTTGCCACTGCTCAAAGCCAAGGCAACAGCAGAGAACAGCGCCTCCGTCATCAACATCGGCTCGATAGCCGGTATTCTCGGAAGCGCGGGAAGTGGCATCAGCTATGGCACGTCCAAAGCGGCGATTCACCAGCTTACCCGCAATCTTGCCAGCCTGCTCGCCGACGATCATATCCGGGTGAACGCCATTGCGCCGGGACGCTTCCATTCCAAAATGACCAGTCTGGTCGAGCAGGACAAAGAGCAATATGAGCAGGAAATTGCAATGATCCCGCTACACCGCTGGGGCCACGACGCGGATATCATGGGGCCGGCGCTCTTGCTGGCAAGCAAGGCCGGGGCGTTCATGACCGGGGAGATCATCACCGTCGATGGCGGCTATCTGCTGGTCTAGTATCGGCGGGAGCGACGGCCGTCTGTTACAAGAGCCTGCGGTGCGAAAAAGCAAGTTTCAGCCGGCGATCGCGGGAAAGGAAACGCGGCTGCCGATCGCGGTCAACAAAACAGCACACCGCTGATCGCAACAACCTGCTTGCTGTAAAATGAGAAATTGAGAACGGCTTGAAATTGCTTGCCGCGTTTCGTCTGCTTATATTCGGTGCCGTTATTTGCCGCCTGGCTCGCTGCCAGCCATCCCATCAACATCTGGAGATAATCGAGCGACACGGCGATACACCCGCAGATTGCTGCCCAGACCAGAAGATTGTCGGCGAAGGCTTCCATGCCCTTGCTGAATTCCGTGGCCCGCGACAACAGGCTGAAGGCTGCCGCGACAAGGCCATAGCCGATATAGCGGCTGGTTTCGCTGACCTTGGCGGAATAGGCATCCTGTTCCTTGCGCAGATTTTCCAGTCGTTTTTCAGGTGTCATATGCGGTGCCAGCCGATTGCATTATCTGAATTTGGGGCCAATCCAGCCATCATCGCCGCCGCGGCGGTTGTTGATGGCTTCTTTCAGACCCTTCCCGGCCTTGAATTTTGCACTGGTCGAGGGTGCTATTTGCATCGGTTCCCCGGTGCGGGGGTTTCTGCCGGTCGATGCCTTGCGTCTGGATGTGGAGAATGTGCCAAATCCGGCGAGACGGACATCTCCACCCTGGCTCAATGTCCCCGCAATCGCTTCGAAAATCGCGTCGACCGCTTTGGCTGCGTCTGTCTTGCTCAGGCCGCTTGCTTCGGCAACGGCGCTGATGAGGTCCTGTCGGTTCATCACATACCCCTGAAAAGCTCCAGTCGCCCGGATATTGCCAGTCGATCGTCAATTTGTCAAAAATGCGGGCGCGCAGAGCGCTAGGGAGATTTTTCACAGTAGATGTCAGTTGGTGGATAGAAAAGTCGACTTTTGCGCCGACATGGTCGGCAAGGCCGAGCAGTAGCTAAGGATATACTACTTCGGATCTATGATCCTAAATCCTTGCGATTCCCCGAGCGCGTGGCAAGATGCTGGCAAGAACTGCTTTGTCAGGAGGGGATTGATGGATAGCTTCAGTAAATTCGCAACATGGTTCGTCATCGCATCGTTCGCTATCCTCCCCGAGAGACCACAGGCTCAAGTCCTGCAGGAAGAGGACGATTATAACGTCATAGTCGTGACATCCGCTCGCCAAGGCGGAGCTCAGGATGCCCGCCGATTTCGAAAAGCGGCTGAAGACGGGATGCCCCGACCGGAAATGCTGACCATTGAGGGGCTGATGGGCGAACATGATCTGACGCTTCCCGCCACTGGGAAATGTGAACAGATGTTCTGTTTGGTGACCGAAGCTATGCCCGCATCTATCTCAGGGCGCCCCGATGACAAAATATTTGTCGGGCTTAGTTTCGCGACCAACATCGATGAAGCTCTTTACAAGCGTCCTCCACTCAATCTGGTCGCTGTCGTCGACAAATCGAGATCGATGTCGGGTGAACCGCTCGAGCTTGTCCGGCAGAGTTTGCGCCGGATTGTCAGCCAGATGCAGGACGACGACCAGCTCTCCATTGTCCTTTACGGCGATGAATCGCATGTGTGGATGAATCCCACCAAGTTGAAGCAAAATCGCCGTGCCATCTTGTCCAAGGTCAACGCGATCGAAAGCGCTGGCTCCACCAATATGGAAGCGGGCCTCAAAGTTGGCTATGATACGGCGTTTGATAGCCAGAAAGGGTTCCCCGGTTCGACCCGTGTGATGCTGTTCACCGATGAAAACGCCAATGTTGGTGATACGTCTGCAGAAGGCTTCATGGGCATGGCAATAGCCGCCTCGCAGCGCGACGTCGGTCTTACAACGATCGGCGTCGGCGTTATATTCGACGACAGTCTCGCGACAAAATTGTCGAGCGTGCGGGGTGGGAATCTGTTCTTTATCGAGGATCAAGCCGCTGTCGAAGATGTCTTTTCCAAACAATTCGAATTGATGAGCGGAGAGTTCGCCCATGATTTGAAACTGACAATCGTGCCCGCTAATGGTTGGACCGCAACAGGTGTTTTCGGCGTACCCGATAGCCTGATGACAAGCGGAAGGGACGGGGCAATCGCCGTGACAATTCCCACGGTGTTCCTCAGCAATAATGGCGGCGGTATTTATGTCACGCTTGGCAAGTCTAGCGAACGCGCAAACTTGCCAGTGGCCGCCATTGACGAGGACGGATGGCTCATGAATGTCTCGCTCAGTTACGCCGAGGCACAATCGGGCAAGGCCGGGACCGACCAGTTGACAGTAGCGCCGCCGGGTGCCGTCGCCAGCGCGCCTTTGCGTTTGTCGCAAAATCTGGTTGACCAGTTTCTGCATATGCAGAGCGCCACCACGGCCTATCATATCGACAATGACCCGAAACGGGCCTTCAGCATCCTTTCGGATCTCGAAAACAGGCTGAAGGACGCTTCGCTGGCCAGCCTGGATTCCGAACTCAAGCTCGTTGGCAATATGCGCGCCGAAGCCGCTTATTATGCCGGCTATTCCGGCGAGCTACCTGAAAATATCCGGCACAGGGCAATCTCGGGCCGTTGGAAAGTTGTCCGCGCGACGGGGTTTGTCGATGTTTTCAAAGGGAATATCATGACCTTCGAGACGGAGGAGGATGACAAAGGCTATGTTCAAACCGAGCGCGTCAAGCCGCCCCGTGGCGTGGAAGAGAGCGAGACGGAAGAATTCGCCGTGAACGAAAAGCAGATATTCTTCAAAGACAGTGATATCATCTTTGGCTGGCGATTGGTTGGCGACCGGCTTTATCTCAAGGACCGCGCAGTGGGCAGCAATGCCAGGATCAACCTGCAACGTATCGAGACTGACGCGGAAGCCGCGTCGCGCCGTCGAATTCTGAAAGGCGTGCAATATTTCCAGACGGTTAAGGCTGGTTATGGCGCTTCCTCGTGGTGCCAAGGAACGCCATCACTGCGGCAATCCGCCCGGAACGTCTAGCTGCCTCCCGCATGATTGCCGACGGTTACTGCCGAACTGCTGGCTTCTGCGGATCGTTCCCAGTCGTGGAAGGCTTCGCGCTTGACGATGATCCAGGCGCCGTCGCGTTTTTCCAGCCTGTCGCAATAGCGGCCGGCGACGATCCAGTCAGTGGCCTTGCCATGGGTCTGGCAGGCGGCGAAGTCCGGGTTGCCCGCCTCGATATAGTGATAGGCGACGAAATTGGCCTCGCTGGTGGCGCTGTTGCCGTCATCCGACAGGTCGATATGGACATTGGAGATAGAGTGGTGGGTGCCCGGGATATTTTCCAGCGTCTGGCTGGCAAAGCCGATGAACTCGTCCGGCGGCCCTTCATAATCGCCATGTTTGTGGACATGGTCATCGGCAAAACAGGAGCGGACCAGCGGCCAGTCGCGGCGATCGATCCCCTTGCAATAACGGTGCAGGATATCGCGGATTTCCTCGCGTGCCGAAAGCTGCTCCAAACTGTACATTCCTGATATCTCCTAATTTTGCCAGTCGTTATAATTTGACTCTGGCCCTAGCCTTCACCGCAATGATCGTTGAGGAGATAAAGCATGGGCAGACTGCAAGGCAAAGTGGCAATAATAACAGGCGCGGCCAAGGGATTGGGTGAAGCCGATGCCCGGATATTCGCGCGGGAGGGCGCAACGGTCATCCTCACCGACATGGACGAGGAAAATGGTCAGCGCGTTGCCGTAGAAATCGGTGATGCGGCGGAATTCCAGCTGCAGGATGTACGCGACGAGCAGGGCTGGGAAGATCTGATTGCCGATGTCGTTTCGCGCCATGGCAGACTCGACATATTGGTCAACAATGCCGGCGTGGTCGAACCCGGCACGATCGAGACACAGACGACCGAGGAATATCGCTTTGTCATGGCGGTCAGCGCCGACGGCGCCTTTTACGGCTGCAAATATGCGGTGCCGGCGATGAAGGCCTCCGGCGGCGGCGCAATCATCAATATGTGCTCGATCGCTTCGATCATCGGTGAACCGATTGTCGTCGCCTATTCGATGGCCAAGGGCGCGATCGAGAGCCTGACCCGCAGCGTCGCGGTCCATTGCGCCAACAATAAATATAACATCCGCTGCAACAGCGTCCATCCCGCCGGCATATTGACGCCGATGGTCGAGGCCATCGGCCCCAAGGTCATGGGCCGTGACGATCTCCGCCCTTCCAGTGAAGGCCCGGCACCAAGTGCGCTCGGCGAACCGGATGATATTGCCAATACCGTGCTTTTCCTGGCCTCCGATGAAAGCAAGTTCATCAATGGTGCGGCCATCCGCGTCGACAATGCGAAGTCGGTGGTGGAGGGCGTGGTGCCTTGACCATTTGATGGGGGCCGTTCTTGCCATGTTGGACGAGCGACATTTTCAAGATTGAGCCGGTCAGAAACATTCTCCGAACGTTTCCCGTCATGTGACCCGGCGTGGCAACGGCCGGAATCGCGCGAAGCCGCGAAGTCGCAAAGCGATTGCGCGCTGTTTTCCAACCTTCGCGGCTTCGCGCGGGCCCATTGAAAAAATGACAGCGATAACGCGGCGATTTTGACCTCGAACCGAACGATGCAGGTCGCTCAGAATCGGCAGCTTGCGGCCTGGACAAAGCCGGGTAAGGGTGAGTCGGACGGTGAGGGCACAGCGACCGGAGATCGGAACATCCTCAGCCAACTGCATTTAGCCGCCTCCGCTGACGCCGTGGCGCCAAGATTTCCTATCCTTCTCCCTCGTGGGAGAAGGCGCAACATGTTCAGGGCGATCTCGCAAAACCGCTTTCCTACACCCACTGCCATGGCCTATCCTCTTCCGCGGTCCTTGCGACAAGCTTGGGCCGCGCTCTTTGACAATCTGGAGATGACGAAGCCCCCTCCGCACGCCCCTGGAATTGAAGGGGAGCGATTGTCGGCCAAATCGAAAGGTCACACTCGGCGCGCCGTTGCTGGTTCAAAAGTTCCGGAAACCTGAGGTATTCGGGCAAAAGTCACGGAAAATAAACCGGGCTTTTCTGTAAAGTTTCCAGCGCGATGCATATTGATTGGGTTCGCACGAAGCCACGAAGTCGCAAAGGCCCAGAGAGACAGCGAGCAATGCCTCTCTATCTTCGCATCGCGGTAACGCCCCAATTGACCAAATTTGCCGCGGCCAATTGACAAAGGTTGCGTTTGCAACCGGAAGTGAGATATTCGGTGCCACCCGGCCGAACCGATCAACACGATCATATGATCGTTCGCTGTCCGGCCTCACAATGACATTGTTCCCCCGATCGAAAATATGTCGCCACAATTATTAGGAAGCCGTTGCCCCATGAACACCCTGATGGACTACCGGGAAAAAATCCGCACGCATCACCGCAGCGATGAAGATGAGATCCTGGATTATCTGATTTCCAACTATGCGCCGGACGAGCCGACCCGCAAGCGGATTCAGGAGCGGGCGATTCAGGTTGTCCGCGATGTGCGGAGCGCCTCGGGGCCGACGCTGACGGAAAGTTTTCTGGGCGAATATGGGCTGTCGACCGACGAGGGTCTGGCGCTGATGACGCTGGCCGAGGCGCTGTTGCGCGTGCCGGACAACCAGACGATTGATGCGCTGATCGAGGACAAGATCGGCCCGTCCAACTGGCGGGAGCATATCGGCCAGTCGGAAAGTTCGCTTGTCAACGCGTCGACCTATGCGCTGGAGATGACGCGCAGCGTGATCAACAAGCCGGAAAGCCGCGGGCCACTCGACGCCCTGCGCGGCGCGATCAAGCGCCTGGGCGAGCCGGTGATCCGGGTGGCTGTGCGCCAGGCGATGAAGGAACTCGGTAATCAGTTCGTGCTCGGCGAGGATATGAAGCTGGCCCTGAAACGAGCGGAGAAATGGAAAGCCAAGGGTGCGACTTACTCTTATGATATGCTGGGAGAGGCCGCGATCACGCAGGAAGGGGCGGATGAATATTTCGCCGCCTATGCCGACGCGATCGAGGAAATAGCCAAGGTCGCCGTTTCCGATGACTTGCGGGAAAACCCGGGGCTGTCGATCAAATTGTCGGCGCTCTATCCGCGCTACGAGATGAGCCAGCAGGCCAAGGCGGTGCCCGAACTTGCCGAACGCGTGGGTGAACTGGCGCGGGCCGCGCGCGATGCCAATATCGGTCTGAATATCGACGCCGAGGAAGCCTATCGTCTGGGCATATCGCTCGACATGATCGAGATGGTGCTCAGCGATCCGCGCCTGACCGGCTGGGACGGCTTCGGCGTTGTCGTCCAGGCTTTTGGCAAGCGCGCCAGCTTTGTGATCGACTGGCTCTATTCGCTGGCGACGCAGCTGGACCGCAAGATCATGGTTCGCCTGGTCAAGGGCGCCTATTGGGACAGTGAGATCAAACGGGCGCAGATGGACGGTGTCCCCGATTTTCCGGTGTTCACGACCAAGTCGGCGACCGATATCAGCTATATTTGCTGCGCGTCACAGCTGCTGAAAATGACCGACCGGATCTACCCGCAATTTGCCACGCATAATGCGCACAGCGTCGCCGCCATTCTCGAAATGGCAGGGAACCAGCAGAATTTCGAATTCCAGAGGCTTCACGGTATGGGCGAGACCTTGCACGATGCGCTGCTGCGCAATGAAAAAGTGCGGTCGCGGATCTATGCGCCTGTCGGCAAGCATCGCGAACTGCTTGCCTATCTCGTGCGGCGGTTGCTTGAGAATGGCGCGAACTCGTCCTTCGTCAACCAGTTGGCCAACCATGCGGTGGCGGCCGAAATGATCGCCACCGATCCTTTCGCGACGCTGAAAGCCGATCAGCAGGCCAGCCGGTCGAAAATCATCAAGCCGGTCGATCTCTACCAGCCGGAACGGGTCAACTCGCGCGGCTGGGATCTGGCCAATCGCACCGACATGAACGAATATGTCGGAGAGCGGGCGCCCTTTGCCGAGAAGCTGTGGCGTTCCTCGCCGATCACCGTGCGGCCGGTCACCAGCGGAACCACCCGCAAGATATTCAATCCGGCGCGTGTGGACAGTCAGGTCGGCGAAGTGATCGAGGCGGACGAGAGCCAGGCGCTACAGGCCATAGAAGACGCCCGGTCCTGGGATGCTCCGGTGTCCGAGCGGGCCGCGATCCTGCGCCGGGCCGCCGATCTTTACGAACACCATCATGGCGAAATTTTCGCATTGCTGGCGCGTGAAGCGGGCAAGACCCAGTTCGATACGATCGCGGAACTGCGCGAGGCTGTCGACTTCCTGCGCTATTATGCCAAGGAAGCGGAGAAGCATCCGGAGAGCAAGCCCCGTGGCATCATCAGCTGCATCTCGCCCTGGAATTTCCCGCTGGCGATTTTTACCGGTCAGGTGGCCGCGGCTCTCGCTGCGGGCAATGCGGTATTGGCGAAACCAGCCGACCAGACGCCGCTTATTGCAGCGCTTGCCACCAATTTGCTGCACGAAGCCGGCGTTCCGGTTGCTTCTCTGCAGTTGCTGCCGGGCGCTGGTGCGACCGTGGGGGCAACGATCAGCGGCGATGCCCGGATCAATGGTGTCTGTTTTACCGGCTCTACCGCGACGGCCCAGACGATAAACCGGAATATCGCCGAAAATGGTCAGGCGGACTCGCTGCTGATCGCGGAGACCGGCGGCCTGAACTGCATGATCGTCGATTCGACCGCTTTGCCCGAACAATCGGTTCGCGACATCATTACCTCGGCATTCCAGTCGGCCGGGCAGCGTTGCTCGGCCTTGCGGGTTCTCTATCTGCAGGAAGATGTCGCCGATTCTTTTCTGAACATGCTCTTCGGGGCCATGGATGCTACCGAAATGGGCAATCCCTGGTGGTTGTCGACCGACATCGGCCCGGTTATCGATCAGGCGGCGCACGACAAGATCAGTGCCCATATAGCTACCGCAAGGAAAGACGGCCGGTTGCTGAAGCAGCTCGACTGTCCGGATGAAGGCCATTTTGTCGGTCCGGCGGTCATCCGGGTGAAAGGAATTAACGATCTGGCAGAGGAAATTTTTGGTCCCGTCCTGCATGTTGCAACGTTCAAGAATGACGAGCTGGACATGATTGTCAGCGATATCAACAGTCGCGGCTACGGGCTGACCTTCGGCCTGCAGACCCGGATCGAGCGCCGCATCGACAAGCTGACCAGCGCCTTGAAGGTCGGGAATATCTACGTCAATCGCAACCAGGTCGGTGCGGTGGTCGGTTCGCAACCCTTTGGCGGAGAGGGCCTTTCCGGCACTGGCCCCAAGGCTGGCGGGCCACATTATCTACCGCGCTTCCATGCGGGCTCCAGGCCGGTGTCGGCGATCGAACAGGGCAATCAGCTAACCCTTGACAGGGTGCAGGCGGCACTCGACAACTTGCCGGCCGTCGACATGCGACCACGCAGTTCCGAGATTATGCCCGGACCTACCGGGGAATCGAATGAGCTGTTCACCTATGCGCGGGGGACGATATTGTGTCTTGGTCCTACAGCGGAAGATGCTGCAAGGCAGGCCGAGACGGCGCATCAGCAGGGCTGTGTGTCGTTGACCTGCGTTCCTGGCGCTACCGGAGAACAGACGGTCGACGGATTTGTGCCTCGCGAAATGCTGTCTGCCTTGACCGGTATCGATGCCGTTGTCTGCTGGAGCGAAATCGCGGATGTCCGCGCTATCCGCGAGGCATTGGCGAAACGCGACGGGCCGCTGATCCCGATCATCACCGAAGAGAATTTTGGTCAGCAATGTCTGGTTGAACGGCATGTCTGTATCGATACGACCGCTGCGGGAGGAAATGTTTCGCTGCTGACCTGAGGGTGTGGATGCCGTCGGGCCGCTTCACTGCGGGCAAATGCCCATGGCCACGGTTCCGCTCTACGCTTGCCTTTAACCCTATATGTAGAGTAGCTTAATCCGATGGAGCGCGAACAGAATTCCAGCATGAAAACCAGATGGCGATTTCCAAATCGGATTTGCCCACGGCCTCTGTCATGGGCCTGATCGAAAAAGTCCGATTGCCTCCGTGGTCAGCAATCCGCGTTTGCCCGATAATCCGCTTGTCGCCGTCAACGATGCCTTTGTGGAACTGACGGGCTATGACCGGGACTTCATTATCGGCCGGAATTGCCGTTTTCTCTCGGGCGAAGAGACAAAGCCCTGGCTGACGGAGGAAATCCGGCGCGGGGTGCGGCAGCAAAAGTCCGTCCTGGTCGAGATTTTGAATTATAAGAAGGACGGCACGCCGTTCCAGAATGCTGTGCTGGTGGCTCCCTTGTTCGACGAAGAGGGCGAACTGGAATATTTTCTGGGATCGCAGGTGGAAATCGATGCGGATGTTCCTGCGCTGGCGAAAGCGCGCCGGATGCGGGCTGTCGAGATTGTGAAAGAGCTGTCGAAGCGGCAACGGGAAGTGCTGCAATTCATCGCCAAGGGGCTGCTCAACAAACAGATCGCGCATGAACTGGGTCTCAGCGAGCGGACCGTGAAAATGCATCGTTCGATCCTGATGAAACGGCTCGATGTACCCAGCGCGGCGGACATGGTCCGACTGGCTGTCGAGGCGGGAATGTAGTCAGGGAGTCATACGGTCCAAGGGCCGTATCGATTTCACAGCGGTTACCACCTATCTGTAAAAGTGCATCGCGGGTTGGAGTTTCTTTTCCCAATTCGGGCCGCAGACCTTTTTGGATAACAGTTCTCCCTCCTCCTTGTTATCCAAAGATTTTCAGCCCGTGATGCATTATCCCCTAAAATTGGTCGGCGATTGCAATCATCTTGGTAAGTCGTTTCGGCGCCACCTGGCACCAGCTGCTGTACAGCCGGTCCGCAATATGGTCCCAATCGGTACGGCCTGTGTCGAGGCGGATCGCGATCCAGCCTGACTTTCCGTAAAATTTGGGAGAATAATAGAGGTCGGGATCGGCACTGATCAATGCAGCCTGCTCGTCCAGTCCAGTGGTCTTTACGAGAAGGGCTATGCTGGCCTCGCCATGATGGCTCTGCGCGAAATAGGCGAAATATTTGCCCGTTGTTTGGCTGCCCACGCGCCAACCGGGGGCGCCGAAACTGGCCCGTTCGTGGGTCTCCTCGAGCGCCAGCGCACGCGCGCGAACCTGGGCCAATATCCAGTCCGGATCCGCCTCGCGCGTGACATATTTGGCGAGCGTGGCGGGATAGAGCTGATGTTCGGCGATCAAAATGCGGCTGGCCAGACTGTCGGCATCGTCGTCGGGCCAAATGGCGACCTCGGTCTGGGCCAGTACAGGGCCATCATCCAGTTCCGCAGTTACGAGATGGACACTGCATCCCGCGACGCTGTCGCCCGCATCGATAGCGCGCTGATAGGTGTCGAGGCCTTTGTATTTCGGCAGCAGGCTGGGATGGATATTGAGCATATGGTCCGTCCATTTTCTGACAAAACCATCACTCAAGATCCGCATATAGCCAGCCAGCACGACATATTCTGCCCCGGCTTCGACTATGGCCTCGTGCATCATTGCATCATGCGCTTCGCGCTCCAGGCCTTTGTGCGGATGAACGAACGTTGCGATATTTTCCGCTTCGGCCAGTCTCAGGCCGGGCGCTTGGGGATCATTCGATGCCACCAGTACGATCTCGAAGGGGCAGTCGGAGGATTTGGCTGCATAGACCATCGCCGCCATATTCGACCCGCGGCCGGAAATTAGAATCGCGATTTTGGCCTTTTCAGCCATTGTGCGTGGCGGTCCAGTCGTCCGTCGCCGACCATATGCCGCGTGCGCCCGATACTGAGCAGCCTTTGGGCCCGTCACGGACATCACCGATCCTGTGGACCTTCTCGCCGGCGGCTTCCAGATCGGCTGTGATCGACTGCACTTGGTCGGGCGATACCGCCAGCACCATACCGATGCCGCAATTGAATGTCCGCGCCATTTCCTCCGGCTCGATATTGCCCTGTGCCTGCAGGAAGGCCATCAGGCGGGGCTGCTCCCAACTCGAAGCATCGACATGGGCGTGCGTGCCATCCGGCAACACCCGCGGGATATTTTCCAGCAATCCACCGCCGGTGATATGGGCCAGCGCCTTGATCCGGCCGGCCTGCATCAGCGGCAGCAGCGATTTCACATAAATCCGGGTCGGCGCAATCAGGGCTTCGATCAGCAATATATCCGGGTTGAACAGGGCAGGGCGTTCCATTTTCCAGCCCTTGTCGGCGGCTAGTCGGCGGACCAGCGAAAACCCGTTGGAATGAACGCCGGAGGATTCGAGACCGAGAAGCACATCACCCGGCTCGATCGTCATTCCGGTCACGGCCTTTTCGCGTTCCACCGCACCCACACAGAATCCGGCAAGATCATAGTCGCCGTCGGCATACATGCCCGGCATCTCCGCCGTTTCGCCGCCGATCAGGGCACAGCCTGACATCTTGCAGCCATCGGCAATCCCTGCGACAACCCGCTCGGCGATGCCGTTCTCCAGCTTTCCGGTGGCGAAATAGTCGAGGAAAAACAGCGGTTCTGCCCCCTGAACGATCAGATCGTTGACGCACATGGCAACAAGATCGATGCCGACCGTGTCATGGCGGTCATAGTCGATCGCCAGTTTCAGCTTGGTGCCAACGCCGTCGTTGGCCGCGACCAGCAGCGGATCCTGATAGCCCGCCGCCTTAAGATCAAAAATCCACCGAAACCGCCGAGTTCGGCATTGGCCCCAGGGCGCGCCGTGGCTTTGGCCAGGGGCGCGATGGCCTTGATCAGGGCATTGCCCGCTTCGATGGACACACCGGCTTTCGCATAGGTGTAAGAATCCGGCTCATTTTGCTTTTCACTCATAGCTTGAGCGATTAGACAAGTCGCGGCTGGATTTCTACGCCATAATCGTCAAAAGGGCGCAAATGAGTTTTTTGAGTGACTTCCGGACCAAGATTGCCGCCGCCATTGCCGTCGTGACTGTGCTCGCGGGAACCGTTGTCTATGCCCAGCTGGAAGGTACGGAGCGCGGCGTCGCGCCGCTCGCCAGCACCGGTGATTTTGAAGTCATGGGCGTAGAAGTCGATGTCCATGGCGACAATGCATTCGACGCGCGGAAAAAGGGCTGGGAAGAAGCCCAGCGCAAGGCCTGGAAGATGCTTTACAAACGCACGCAGGGCGGGGAGACCTCCGGACTGCCTGACGGTACGCTCAATACCATCGTCTCGGCGATCATTGTCGAGCAGGAGCAGATCGGCCCCAAACGCTATATTGCCACGCTAGGCGTGATGTTTGATCGGGCGCGAACGGGTTCGATCTTGGGCGTTGGCGGCCGGCGGTTGCGTTCTCCGCCGCTGCTGGTTCTACCGATCATGTGGAGCGGTGGTTCTCCGCAGGTGTTCGAGAACCGCACCGAATGGCAAAAGGCTTGGGCGCGTTTCCGCTCCGGGGACAGCGCCATTGATTATGTGCGGCCTTATGGGTCGGACAGCGAATCGCTGGTGCTGACCGCAGGGCAGGCCAATCGTCCGAGTCGGCGCTGGTGGCGCAATATTCTCGATCAGTTCGGCGCAGCCGATGTCATTATACCGATTGTCCGGCTGACCTATGAATATCCCGGCGGTCCGGTGACCGGTCGTTTCACGGCGCGCTATGGTCCCGACAACCGGTTTATCGACAGCTTTGCCCTGAAAGTGGACCGCAGCGAAGATATTCCCAAGATGATGGACCAGGGTATCGCGCGTCTTGATAATATCTATGCCAGCGCCCTGTCGCGGGGCATATTGAAAACCGACAAGTCGTTGATCATTGAGGATCCGTTTAATCTGGACGAGCTCGATCTTGAAGATTTTGATCTGGATGAGGATCTGGCTGGCGAGGTCGGCGGGGGCGAGGATGCTGCATCAGAAGCAGGGAACAGCGCTACTGAGTCCGCCGGAGAAGCACCTATAGCCGCACCTGCTGCCGCAACCAGTATCTCGCTGCAATTTGATACGCCGGATGTTGGCGCTGTCGGGCGCGGCGAAGCGTCGGTACGCGCGATCCCAGGCGTTACCTCCGCTTCCACGTCCAGCCTCGCTCTAGGCGGTGTTTCAGTCATGAGCGTGACCTATAGAGGCGATATTTCTACGCTGGCTCAGGCGCTGCGAGCGCAAGGATGGCAAGTTCAGCAAGGAGCGGGCGCCTTGCGTATCAGTCGCTCCGGACAATAATATAACGGGACCATGAGTCAGATAGCCCTCCCTCTTGAACAGAAACCGTCGCCGGATCAGGGGGGATATCTGGTGACCGCTGCCAATGCCGAAGTGCACAGGCATTTGCAGAACTGGCAGGATTGGGTGCATCATACCTTGATTCTGACCGGTCCCGAAGCCTCTGGCAAAACCACGATGGCCGCAGCGTTCGAAGCGGAGAGCGGCGGGCTCTCCCTCGACGATGCTGCAGATCATAAGGACACAGAGATATTCCATCTCTGGAATCGCGCCAACAGCGAGCAAAAGCCGCTTTTAATTTTGGCGGCCAAGCCGGTGTCGGAGTGGGGGATCACTCTTCCGGATCTGAAATCCCGTCTGGCCGCGTCGCTGCATGTTGAAATTGGTGCTCCCGATCAGGCGATGATCGACGGACTCTTTCAGAAATATTTCGCCATACGCGGGCTGACAATATCTCAGGATGCGTTGCGCTATCTGGAAAAGCGCATGGTTCGGTCCTATGCCATGGTGCTTGAACTGGCGCAAAAATGGACTCGTTAGCAATTGAGTCCCGGAAACCGATAAATCTGGCAATCGCGAAATCAGCGCTCGGTTTTTTGAAGCCGATGATGAAAAGGTGGATATTTAGCCCATGGAAAATCCTGCTGCAAAATCGCCTGATGCGGATGTGCTGCCTGCGGATACTGTCCCCGTTGCCTCGACGGAGGATAGCGGTAAGCGGTATTTCAATCGGGAAATCAGCTGGCTAGGCTTTAACGAGCGGGTTATCGAAGAGGCCGAGAACAGCGCCCATCCGTTGCTAGAGCGGCTGCGCTTTCTGTCGATATCCGGGAATAATCTGGACGAGTTTTTCATGGTTCGCTTCGCCGGATTGGTCGGACAATATCGGCAGAAAATCGAGGAACGTTCAGCCGATGGCCTGACCGCCACGCAGCAGCTGGAAGCGATAGCGGCCCGGACTGATTTGCTGATCGAACATCAGCAACGGGTATGGGCGGCCCTGTCCAGAACGCTGGCTGAGGAAGATATTTTTGTCTCGGCTGTGGCGGACCTGTCCGAGGATTCGAAGAGCTGGCTCAGGCAGCATTTCATTGACCAGATATTCCCAGTACTCACCCCGCAAGCGCTCGATCCGGCCCATCCCTTCCCCTTCATTCCCAACAAGGGGCTGAGCCTTGTTTTCGATCTGGTCAGGGAATCCGACAATCAGGGTATCAGAGAACTGGTGATGATCCCGTCGGGCCTCGCGCGCTTCATCCGCTTGCCCGGAGAATCGGCAATCTATGTTTCGGTCGAGACGGCGATTCAGAAATTTTCCGATATCCTGTTTCCCGGCTACGCCGTGAAAAACAGCGGACTGTTCCGGATCATCCGCGACAGCGATATCGAGGTGGAGGAAGAGGCTGAAGATCTCGTCCGCTATTTCCGCAGCGCTATCAAACGCCGACGCCGCGGTGATGTGATCCGGCTGGAAATGGGGCCGAATCTTGCCGAACCGGTGATCGCGATGTTGCGGGAAAATCTGCTCGATGACGGGGCCACCGAAAGCCGCATCAACGGGCTGGTCGCGTCGGCGATCTCGACATATTGGTCGAAGAAGACCGTCCGGATCTGAAATTCACGCCGTATAGTCCGCGTTTTCCCGAGCGTATACGGGATCATGGCGGCGACTGTTTCGCCGCGATCCGGGACAAGGATATTTTGGTCCATCATCCGTATGAATCGTTCGAGGTGGTGATCGAATTTTTGCGGCAGGCTGCTGCCGATCCCGATGTGGTGGCGATCAAGCAGACCTTGTATCGCGCCGGCAAGCAATCCGCCGTTATCCGTGCGCTGATAGATGCTGCCGAAGCGGGTAAATCGGTGACCGCGATTGTCGAACTCAAGGCCCGTTTTGACGAAGAGCAGAATCTGCTCTGGGCAAGCGCGTTGGAAAGGGCCGGCGTCCAGGTCGTCTACGGATTTATCGAATGGAAGACGCATGCGAAAATATCGATGGTCGTTCGCAAGGAACAGGAAGGCTATCGCACCTATTGCCATTTTGGCACTGGCAATTACCATCCGGTAACCGCCAAAATCTATACCGACCTTAGCTTTTTCACCGCCGACCCGCGAGCCGCGCGCGATGCGGCGCAATTGTTCAATTATATCACCGGCTATGTCGAACCCAAGGCGTTGGAACTCATTTCCATGTCACCCCGCGATATGCGCAACGACCTGATGGGCCTGATCGATCAGGAAATTGCCAATGTCCGGGCCGGCAAGCCGGGCATGGTCTGGGCCAAGATGAATTCGCTGGTTGATCCGGCACTCATTGAAAAACTCTATCAGGCGAGCAACGCCGGTGTCGAAATTGATCTGGTGGTTCGCGGTATTTGCTGCCTCAGGCCCGATGTGCCGGGCATGTCCGACCATATTCGCGTAAAATCGGTCGTTGGCCGGTTTCTCGAACATAGCCGCATATGGGCCTTTGGCAATGGCAGGGAATTGCCGAATGACGGAGCGAAGCTCTATATTTCATCGGCTGACTGGATGCCGCGAAACCTTGACCGGCGTGTGGAATATATGATGCCGATCACCAACAAGACCGTCCACGACCAGATATTGGATCAGGTCATGGTTGCCAATCTGATTGATGACGAACAGAGTTGGGAGCTGAATGCCGATGGTAGCTACACGAGAGTAAAGCCGTCCGACAAGCCGTTCAACCTGCATCGCTATTTCATGACCAACCCGTCTCTTTCCGGTCGCGGCAAGGCGCTAAAGAAAAGCAACGCCGTGCCTCGTCTCAGCCTGCGTCGCCGCAAGAAAAAGGCGTGAACAGCATGCCGGGACAAAAAGGCGCTGATTTCTTCCCTGTCCAGATGAGGAAAAACATGGTTGCCAGCGTACGGCGATAGTCGATATCGGCTCAAACTCCATCCGTCTTGTTGTCTATCAGGGTCCGGCTAGGGTTCCGGCAATATTGTTCAATGAGAAGGTAATGGCCGGGCTCGGCAGGGAACTGTCGACCACCGGTGCGATCGCCAAGGATTCAATGGCGCTCGCGGTGCGCGGACTGAAGCGCTTCCATTGCCTGTGCATGGAAATGGAAGTCGACAGCGTCAAGAGTTTCGCCACCGCTGCGGTGCGGGACGCCAGCAATGGCAAGGATTTGCTAAAAGCGGCGCGCGAGATCGGCTATGACGTTGTGGTTCTGCAGGGTGAAGAAGAGGCGGAATCGGCAGCACTCGGCGTTATTTCCGGCATACCGCATGCCAAGGGTATAGTTGGTGATCTCGGCGGTGGCAGTCTGGAACTGGCGATGATCGAGAAGGGCAAAGTGCTGGAACGCTATTCCTTCCCGCTGGGCGTGCTCAGGGTCGCGGACCTGCGTGCGAAGGGGCAGGATGCGCTCAAGAGGCAAGTCCGCAAGATGCTCAAAAAGACCGGCTGGGAGAAGCAGGCTCAGGGACTTCCTTTCTATCTGGTCGGCGGTTCCTGGCGATCTCTGGCCCGGCTTGACATGTTTGACAGCCATTATCCGCTTCCGGTCATCCACAATTACGAGATGGAACCGCGGCGCGCGCAACGGCTCGTCAGCAGGCTTGCCCGTCTGAACAAGGAAAAGCTCAAGAATGTGCCTGGGCTTTCGAGTTCGCGGATACCGACCCTAAAGGATGCCGCATGGCTTTTGTCGATGCTGGTGCGTTATCTCAACAGCAGCAAAATGGTTGTCTCTGCTTATGGTGTGCGAGAAGGGCTGCTGTACCAGAGCATCAGCAAGCAGGAAGCTGCGCGCGATCCGCTCTTGCTGGCGACCGAAGATGCCGGTGCGGCACAGGCCCGCTTCCCGGCCAACAGCAAATTGCTCGGCAAATGGATCGCCGATATATTCTCCGAGGATCCGGTCGAATGGCACCGAATTCGGCAGGCGGCCTGCAATCTCGGTGATGTTGCGTGGCGCGCAAACCCGAATTTTCGCGCGGAGCGCGGACTGGAAATCGGATTGCACGGCAACTGGGTGGCGATCAGCGGTCCGGAACGCGAGATGCTGGGGCAGGCACTCTATACCAGTTTCGGGGGCGGCAATCATATTTTCCCCGGCGGCGGTAAACTCGCCAGCGATCAGGCGACACAGCGGGCGATCAGCTGGGGCTTGGCGATGCGCCTGGCGCAGCGGTTGAGCGGCGGTACCCGCAACCCGCTGGAACAGACGCAAATCCGCAAGTCCGGGAAACAGCTGGAACTGACGATAGCCGGTGATCTCGTCCATCTCTATGGTGACGCGGTTGCCAAGCGGCATGGCCATCTGGCCAACATGATGGGTTTGGAACCGGTGATGACTGCCGTCTAGCTATTCCGCTTCGGCGTTATCGCCTTCTTGCTGGTGGGTCATTTTGAGTTTTCCGTCCTTGACCGTGAAGCTCACCCGGCCTTCAACCAGATCCAGCGCGTCCCGGCCAAATTCTTCGTAGCGCCAGCCCTCGAGCAGCGGCACGTCTTCGCGCTCGCCGGCAACGATCCGTTCCAGATCATCGGCGCGGGCCAACAATCGCGAGGCGACGTTCATTTCCGCCGACCGGATCTTGAGCAACAGTTTGAGCAGGTCGGTAACCAGCGCGTTGGATTTGCCATTCTTGGGACGCCGGCCGATTTTCAGCGGCAAGTCGTCGCGCGATAGCGGTTCCGCCTGTTCGATCACTTCCATCAGCCGTGCGCCGATATCATTGTTTTTCCAGCCGGACGATAGTCCGCGGACCTGTCCCAGCTTGTTCTGATCCTTGGGAGGATGGGCTGCAATATCCGCCAGCGTTTCATCGCGCATAATCCGGCCGCGTGGCAGGTCCTTGGATTGGGCTTCGGTCTCCCGCCATGCTGCAATCGCTTTCAGCCTTCCAAGCATCTCCAGATTGCGGCCCTGCGATTTGACCCTTAGCCAGGATTTTCCGGATCATTGACATAATTATCGGGATCGGCGAGCTTTTCCATTTCGGCATTGATCCACATGCCCCGGCCAGTCTCGCGCAATTTGTCCAGCATCATCGGGAAGATTTTAGCGAGATGAGTGACGTCGGCCACCGCATATTCCAGTTGACGCGCGTTCAGCGGGCGCCGCGACCAGTCGGTGAAGCGCGCGCCCTTGTCCAGGGTGATGCCCAGCCAACTATCGACGAGATTGGCATAGCCGATCTGTTCGCTCTGGCCTATGGCCATGGCGGCAATCTGGGTGTCAAATATCGGGTGCGGGGTCTTGCCGGTGATATTGTGGATGATTTCGACATCCTGTCCTCCGGCATGAAAAACCTTGAGCACATTCTCGTTATTGACCAGCAATTCCATAAGGGGACCAAGGTCGACACCTTTCGCCAGCGGATCAATCGCCGCGGCTTCCTTGCCATCAGAAATCTGGATTAGGCAGAGAATGGGCCAATAAGTATTCTCGCGCATGAACTCTGTATCAACGGCCACGAAATCCGCGGTCGCAAAGCGAGTGCAGATGTCGGCGATGTCCTGATTGGTCGTCAGCAAATTATGGATGTGCATTTTTATCCTATACAGCGGGCGGCTCATCCCGCAAACAATTCGTGGGTGCAGGAAAAAATTTGGGGGAAATCATGACATTTTGGTCACTGGTTCTGATCGGTGTGTTGGCGTTGCTTTTGCTCGGGCAGATCATGGCGCTTTGGGGGGACGCCTGTCTGGCGGTTGCCGATCCACGACCGGTCGGCGGCAAAACGATCGAAATCACAATATTGGGCTGGGGCTTTGCCTCGCGTCGAGGGCGGTCCCTGCAGGTAGATGACTGCTATCAGCTCGGTATAAACGACATGCGCTTCTTCATGACCGGCAAGGCCGTGCTGGTCTGTCTGCTAACCTTCGGCTTTGTCCGGAAGGTCAGCATCGCCTACCGCTGCTATGCCGGTGACCATGACGTGGGAGAAGCCTGATGGCACGGATCGTCAACCTTGGCCAACAGGTTTGGACCAACTATCACCAGACCGCAGAGTGCAATCTCAAGAGCCGGATCGAACTGGCAAACGGCGACGAGAAAAACGGCCGGGCGCATCTGAGAGGTGTGGCTGAAACGGTTCGCGATTTGCTCAGGGAGGCGAGGCAATATCGGATTCCGGTGCGGCCGATCGGGGCCGGCTGGTCGCCATCGCCGATCAATGTGGTGGAGGATGGCTGGCTGGTCGAGACATTGCGGCTCAATCGGACCTATAAATTGGCGGCAAAAGATTTGCATGAAGATTGCGAAGTTGCCGCGGAAGCGCTGTTGCTGGTGCAGGCCGGTGCGACGGTTGATGAAGTTTACGAAAGTGCCGAAGAAATCGGCCGGTCCCTGCGCACCGGCGGGGCGAGCAACGGCCAGAGCTTTGCCGGTGCCTGCGCGACCGGAACCCACGGTAGTGTCTGGCAGGCGGGCGGCATCCAGGACCATGTTCGGGCGGTACAATTGGTGACGCCGGAACGGATATTGTGGATCGCGCCGGAAAAACCGATATTGTCGGACGCGTTCATCGCGCAGACCGGATCGGAGATCATCCGCGACGACCGGATCTTTGCCGCCGCCCAGCTGCACGTCGGCGCCATGGGCTTTGTCACGGCGATGCTGATCGAGACCGATCCGATCTATATGGTGCAGAATATCCAGAAGGCAGCAAGGATCAGTCGCGACCATATCGACTGGCTCTCGCGCGGCGAATTCCGGAAATTCTCCTGTGAATTCGGATTGAATGAAGATCCTTATTTTCAGCAGGTTATCCTCAATCCTTTCGATCCTTTCGATAAGAAGTGCCTGCTGCGTTTTCTCTACAAGCGGCCCTTCGACGCCAGCATTCCCCCGCCGCCGCCGCGAGACATGGGTGCCGGCTATGACGCGCTGACCCTGCTCGGAAAGGCGATGGCACAAAGCGACCTTTTCAAGGGCGCGATCATGCAATTCGCGATGGAACAGGGCTATCCCAACAACCGCGATGTTGACGATCCGCCGGCCATCGCCACCTGGGGCCACACGACCGAAGAGCATGCGCCGATTGCCAGCCTATTCAACGGTTCTGTAACACTTGATCGGAACAGGCTGAGCGAAGTATTTGATATGATTATAGATAATTTCAGACGAGGCGGTGGCGGTACGGTCGTCACCCTGCGCTTCGTCCGGCAGGCCGCAGGCCTTCTCGCGCCCGCCCACTGGCCGGACAATGTGGTCATCGACTTTGACGGGCCCAATGTAGAATCCAGCCACAAGGGTTACAAGAAGGTGATTGAAGCGCTTGACGAGGCCGGGATTCCCTTCACCCGCCATTGGGGGAAAACCAACAATCTTGACGAGCGGCGGGTGAAGCAGGACTATGGGCAGAATTTTGCCGACTGGAAATGGGCACAGGCGCAAGTGATGCCGGACCCTGCCGACCGTCAGGTTTTTGCGAATGATGAACTGGTCAAACTGGGGCTGATCTAGGCTTTAGCATCCCGTCACCGTTCTGATCTTCAGCGATCGACGGCGGCCAATGGCGCTTTTGCGCTACGGAAATCACCCGTAGCCGGTTCGTGGGTGGATAGTTCTTGCGAATGCCATTGCTCTCCGTCGAGGGAAAACCCGACGTGGCTTGCACGCTGGAATCCTTCGCCATTCCAGACGATCACCTGCAATTCCATCCGGTTGTCTGGTTCGACGTGCAGCCAGTTGAAGCTTTGCGGCTCCTGATTGCGCAGACGGGTCGACGTCGCCGTACCCGCCTGGATCACCAGGGTGGGGCCGGCTTCAGCGACCATTTTGCTGGCGGCTTCGGCATAGGTGCGGTGGAAGTGGCCCGCCAGCGTCAGATGAATGCCGGCGTCGGCTATCGCCTGAAGGGCATCTTCCTGTCGCCCCACGGCTTCGCTAAGCTCGTTGCCCTGGCCTATCGGCAGTTCGAACAGCGGGTGGTGGGTAACCAGAATTCGCGTTTTATGGGGTGCGACGCCTTTGAATCGCTCGCGAATGAGCTGCATCTGGTCGCGGTTGATCCGGCCATCCTTGATCGTGAGGGACCGTGCGGTATTGATTCCCAAGATGGCGGCTTCATCCGTTTCCACCCAGGGACACAGGTCCTGGGCAATATGGCGTTTGTACCGGCCTAGCGGCGAAGCGAAGCGCCGGAAAACATCATATAGGGGAATGTCGTGATTTCCCGGGACGACCACCAATTTGTGCCCGTTTTCCCGCAGCGCCCCGAGATATTCGGCTGCATCCTGAAATTGACCCTCGCGCGCGCGTTGGGTCAGATCACCGCTGATGATGACGAGATCGGGCTGTTTCTCTTTCAGCCAGTCGATCGTTGCTACAACGATGGTGGGGTCATTTGCGCCAAAGTGAATGTCAGATAGATGTGCGATCCGGGCCATGGAGGTCTAACGGTTGAAACATAAAGTGGTTTCATCGTGCATCCAAACATCCGCCGCGGCGTAATCTCTCCATGAAAACAATTCTCTCCCGCGGGACGCCATTCTTGTCATAAACGCCGGTTCCGGAAGGGAGAGGATCTCTTCGAAGAGGCGAAGGCAAAGCTCGCTGAAGCTGGCGTCAATCTGCTGGACGCACAGGCCGTCGAGAATCCTGACAATATTCAGGAAATTGTCCGGCAAGCGGTTCAGAACGCCCCGATGGTTATCGTCGGCGGCGGTGATGGTTCGCTTTCCGGCGTGGTGGACGAATTTGTCGGCACCGGTTGCATATTTGCCATATTGCCGCTGGGGACCGCCAATAGTTCAGCGCGAACGCTGGGCTTGCCGCTCGATCTGGACGGGGCCATCGACGTTATCGCGCACGGGCATCGCAAGTCGATTGACCTTGGCATGATCGATGATGACTATTTTGTAAACGCTGCGTCCCTGGGCCTTTCCCCGATCATCGGGGAAACGGTGCCGCACGATTTGAAGCGCTATCTGGGTCGCTTTGGCTATCTGTTCTGGGCTTTGAAATGCCTCATCGGCTTCCGGCCGTTCAGGCTGATGATTGATGATGGCGCAGAAAAGCATGCATTATGGTCAACCGAAGTGCGGATTTTGAACGGACCCTATCATGGCGGTCTGGAATTGTCCGACGATGCGGAAATCGACAGCGGGCAGATCGTGATCCAGGCCGTGGTCGGAAAGAGTAAAATCCAGCTGATGTGGGACTGGCTTGCAAAAGCGCTCAAGCTGAGAGACCGGAACGCCAACACGCGTGAATTTTCCGGAACATCCTTTCATCTGGAGACCATACCGAAGCTGAAGATTTCGATCGATGGCGAAGTACTGGCAACCACGCCTGTCCAGGTCCGCGTTGCAACGGATGCCATAGAGGTCGCTTGTCCATAAGGGGCGGAACTATCCTGCGATGGCCGCGTAATTCTATTATGACACAACATGATGGAGAGTCCCCCATGGCGAAGATTGACAAGAAGAAAGCCGGACATTCGCACGAATATGAACGACTGAACCCCGGGGCAGCGCCCGGTACTCCGCATCGACCGGACAGTTCCTACGGCATGGATAAGGGCAAGGCCGGCGGGACGTATGGAGACGCCGACAATGTACCGGAAAACAAGGACGATAATGCGGCTCCCGGCGGCCAGGCCCCGGAAAAGGTGAGCGACCGTCCCAATGTTTCCACGGTTCGGCCCGAAGACTATCCGCTAAAAGATCGTAAGGACAGCCAGGCTTGAGCGTTTAGCAAAGCTATCGTGGGCCGCTGACACCTTGCGCCTGTTGCAGAGCTTTCGGCGGCGACAGCCTTATCCCTCGCAAAACACCGCATCAGGCGCGGCGCACAGCCTGTTCGGGCAATCTCAAGCCTTGACAAATGGCCCGCAGACCTGTGTTACGCGTGCAATCTTTCCATCTGGGAAAGCACCCAATTCCAAAGGTCTATCATGCACGCATATCGCACCCACAATTGTTCCGCGCTCCGCTCTTCGCACGTCGGCGAGGAAGTCCGTCTGTCCGGCTGGATTCACCGCAAACGCGATCATGGCAATCTGCTGTTCGTCGATCTGCGCGATCATTTCGGTCTGACCCAGATCGTCAGCGAGACCGGCAGCGAAGCTTTCAAGCTGCTTGACAGCGCGCGGGTTGAATCGGTTGTGACGGTCACCGGCAAGGTTGTCGCCCGCGATGAGGAAACCGTGAACAAGAATCTGCCGACCGGTGATGTCGAGCTGGTCGCCGATACGGTGTCCATGCAAGGCCCGGCCGAAGAACTGCCGATGCCGGTGTTTGGCGAACAGGAATATCCCGAGGATATCCGTCTGCGTTACCGCTTCCTCGACCTGCGCCGTGAAAGCGTTCACGCCAATATGATGCTGCGTTCCAAGGTGATCGCCAGCCTGCGCAACCGGATGACCGAGCAGGGCTTTACCGAATTCCAGACGCCGATCCTGACCGCGTCGTCCCCGGAAGCGCGCGCGATTATCTTGTGCCGAGCCGCGTCCATCCCGGCAAATTCTACGCGCTGCCGCAGGCACCGCAAATGTTCAAGCAGATGCTGATGGTCGCCGGTTTCGACCGCTATTTCCAGATCGCGCCCTGCTTCCGCGACGAAGATGCCCGCGCCGACCGCTCGCCGGGGGAATTTTACCAGCTCGACTTTGAAATGAGCTTTGTCACCCAGGAAGACGTATTCCAGACGCTGGAACCGGTTCTGGCCGGCGTGTTCGAGGAATTTGCCAATGGCCGCTCGGTCACCCCGGCCGGTGAATTTCCGCGCATTCCCTACAAGGAATCGATGCTGAAATATGGCAATGACAAGCCGGATCTTCGCAACCCGATCATCATCCAGGACGTCAGCGAGCATTTCAAGGGCTCCGGTTTTGGTCTGTTTGACAAGATCACCTCGACCGGTGGCACCGTCCGCGCCTTTGTCGCGCCGGAAGCGGGCAAGAACAGCCGCAAATTCTTTGACGCGATGAATGACTGGGCGCGCAGCGAAGGTTTCGCTGGCCTCGGCTATATCAACATGAAGGAAGGCGCGGCTGGCGGGCCGATTGCCAAGAATCACGGCGAGGAAGGCACAGCGAAGCTGCTCGCCAATCTGGGCTGTGGCCCTGACGATGGTGTCTTCTTTGCTGCTGGCAAGGAAGCCGAAGCGGCAAGGCTGGCCGGTCTGGCGCGCACGCGTGCTGCCGAGCAGCTTGGCCTGATCGATGAAAATGCGTTTAAATTCTGCTGGATCGTCGACTATCCTATGTTCGAATATGATGAAGAGCTGAAGAAACTGGACTTCTCGCACAATCCTTTCTCGATGCCACAGGGCGAGCTGGAAGCGCTGGAAAATCAGGACCCGCTCGACATTCTTGCCTGGCAATATGATATTGTCTGCAACGGCATCGAACTGTCCTCCGGCGCAATCCGGAACCACCGGCCCGATATCATGTACAAGGCGTTTGAAATCGCCGGCTACACCAAGGAGCAGGTCGACACCGAATTTTCCGGTATGATCAACGCGCTGAAATATGGCGCGCCGCCGCATGGTGGCTCCGCGCCGGGCGTTGACCGGATCGTGATGATGCTGGCGAACGAGCCGAATATCCGCGAAGTCGTTCTCTTCCCGATGAACCAGAAAGCCGAAGACCTGATGATGAGCGCGCCAAGCGGCGTGTCCCAGAAACAGTTGCGCGAATTGCATATCCGGGTGGTCGAGCCGCCAAAGGAAGGCTAGCCTCAACATTATAGGCAGTTCCGTTCGTGTCGAGCGTAGTCGAGACACGTCGGGAAGCAGGACATGTCTTGTGCCTACGCCGGAGACGAACGGAGTTATGAATTGACCAGTATCATCCCCGAACAACATCATTTCGCGTCTTCCCATGGCGATATTTGCTATTTCGAATGGGGCAAGCCGGGCGACGGTCCATCCGTCCTCCTGCTTCACGCAACAGGTTTTCACGCGCGCTGCTGGGACCAGGTCGTGGCTGCCTTCCCCGACGGCACTCATGTCATTGCGGTTGACCAGCTGGGCCACGGACGCAGCGCCGCGCCGATCATCACCGACTGGACCGATGTCGCGGGTGCGACAGCCGAACTGGTGCAATCGCTCGGCATTCGCTTTGCGGTGGGAGCAGGCCACAGCATGGGGGGCCATTGCCTGGTGCAGGTCGCGGCCAGCCATCCCGAGCTGGTGGAGCGCCTGGTTCTGGTCGATCCGGTCATCATGGAACGGGCGGTCTATCAGAACCCGCCCGATTACAGCACGACCAACGAAATGGTCGCCAGACGCCGCAACAGCTGGACCGGACCGGAGGAAATGTTCGAGCGGTTCAAGGACCGGCATCCCTATAAATTGTGGGACCCTGCGGTACTGCGCGATTATTGCGCCCATGGCTTGCTGCCGGACGGGCAGGGCGGCTATCGACTGGCCTGTCCGCCGCAGACCGAGGCGTCGGTCTATGCGACCAGCGCTACGGTTGATCCGTGGCCACTGATCGCCGCTATTACCCAGCCGGTGACGGTTCTGCGCGCGCCGCAGCTCGAACAAAATGGCGCTTTTGATTTCGCCACGTCACCAACTCCACCCGGACTTGCGGACGGTTTCGCCAATGGCACCGATATCTATCTGCCCGACCTGACGCATTTCATGCCGATGCAGGACCCGAAACGGATTGCGGAACTGATCATCAGCGGCTAATGTTTCGTTCATCTTCACATCAATAATTGTGAACGACTGGTTTCGGGGGGATGGACATGAACAGATTAGTGACCGCAGCAATCACGGCCGCAATGGCCCTTTCGGGCGCGGCGCAGGCAGAGGTTCTGACCATCGAGGGGATGGCGCCGGCGCATTCGCCCGAATTTGCAGAAATCGGTTCCCTGTCCATCGAGCGTTTTGGCGGCAGCGATGGCCGGGCGCTGGCTTTTGAACTGGAGGACCGGCTCTCTGCGGTCAATATTCATGACGAACCCTATTTCGTGGTGATTGGCGGGCGCTCTGCGGTGCAACCGGATGCGACGCTTTCCGGCAATGTGACGGCCGGCGTCGAAGAATATGAGACAACCGCGAAACGGCGGCGCTGCGTCGAACGGAACGACAAGGGCAAATGCGTCACGCACAAGAATATCAAGGTCGACTGCCTCACCCGGATCATCGATTATCGCGCGCAGGTCAGGGCGACACGCTATAGCGACGGGCGCAGTCTCTACGCCGAAAGCTTCCCGGACAAGCAAGAGCAGACAATCTGCTTTGGCGATGACGAGGATTTTGCCAGCAGCGAATCGGTGATCCGCAACATGGTCTCGCAGACCGCCGGCGCCGTCCGCAATGATCTGGCCCCGCGAGAATATCGTCAGGATATCCGGATATTGGAAAGCCGCAAGGGCATGAGCAAGGTCGAAGGAAATTTCTTCAAGGCGGCGATCAGGATGACCAAGAGCGATCCGGCGGAAGCCTGCCGGATGTGGGACGAAGCGGCGAATAACGGACAGGAACATGTATCGCTGACCTTCAATCGCGGCCTCTGCGCGGAACAGCGCGGCGACCTCGAAACCGCGCTGATTCTGTATGAAGAGGCGGACAGGCTCGCGCCCGGTAAGTCGGAGGTCACCCAATCCTTGCGGCGCGTCAGCGATCACCGGCGCGCCTCGGAAGAATGGGAATTGCGTCGCTCTGCAACATCGTGAAATTCCCGCGAAGGTGACGGGTTTGCACGCCTGTCGTCCGGACGTGGCGGATATGGATTGACCTGTCGGTGCCGAGCTTGTCAAAGGCTCGCGATATGCGATAGATGCTGTTGAGCGGTGCTCGCCCTCGGGGTTGGCAAGCTGAGCGCGAACGGAGTGAGAATGACCATAGACCTGTCCGACTATGAATCCGCCGAAAAATTTGATGGTGATTATGGCGAGGCGTTGAAAGCGCTGCAGGACCGGCTGGCGCATATCCATTTCAAGCATATCATTCACGGCAGCCGTTCGATCCTGGTGTTCGAGGGATGGGACGCGGCGGGAAAGGGCGGCACGATCCGCCGGATGACCGGCGAATGGGACCCGCGCTATTATGATGTCTGGCCAATCGGCGCACCGAGCAAGGAAGAAAAAGACCGCCATTTCCTCTGGCGCTTCTGGCAGAAACTGCCGGGCAGCCGCGAAATAGGCGTTTTCGATCGCAGCTGGTATGGCCGGGTGCTGGTCGAGCGTGTGGAGGGCTTTTGTGATCCGGCCGACTGGAAGCGCGGCTATGACGAGATCAACGAATTTGAAGCGCAGCAGATCGACGGCGGCACCAATTTGGTGAAGCTGTTCTTCCACACGACGCAGGAAGAACAGGACGCGCGCCTGACCAAAAGGCTCGACACGCCGCACAAGCGCTGGAAGATTACCGCCGAGGATTTTCGCAACCGGGCAAAGCGCGATGAATATCTCGAGGCGATGCACGACATGTTCCAGTATACCGACACCCGCTGGGCGCCGTGGAAGGTGATCGCCGGCAACAACAAGAAATCCGCCCGCATCGCCGCTATGACCCATGTCGCCGATATGCTGGAAGCAGCCCTGCCGGATCATCTGCCCGACGCGGATCCGGAGCTGGTGAAATTGGCGCATGAGGCGTTCGGCTATGAGGTCAAGGATTAGTCCGTCTGGAAACGTCCTCGAGGATTTAAAGGCTGGCCTATAAGCAAGGGCCAGCCTATTCAGCCAGAGGGAGCGGCGGCTCCGGACTGGATGCGGCCGGCTTCCTGCAACGCTGCTTCCCGCAATTCCTTGGCCAGACTTTTGTCAGGCAAAGTTCGCGCTAGAGTCATCCCGCCGACACAGAGGGCGGATAGCGTTAGCGCCCGCTGCCTGCGGTCCGGCTCATCCGTTCCGAAACATTGCTCGAATAGCCAGATCATCGACTCCAGCAGACCCTGATAGGCCGTTCGCACATCGTCATCGGCCCGCGCTGCGTCCGACGAAAGTGCAATCATGGGGCACTGGCCATCCAAATCACCAAGATGCTCGTCGGATAGATAACTTTTGATCATATTCTGGACCATCTCGGGTGAGGGTGACTGTATGTTGACCCCGGCGTTGTCACGCCATTGCGCACCGCGTCCCATCAGGAAGCTCGCTACTGCCTCGCCATATAGGGCCTGTTTATTTTCGAAATGACTGTAGAATCCGCCGCGGGTCAGACCCGCTGAATCCATGATCTGGTCGATCGTTACATTTTCGAAGCCGTGGCGATTGAACAATATTCGCGCCGCTTCAACAATCTTCTTTCGCGCCTGCCGTTTATGTTCGGCGCTGTAAGGCATGGCTGGTTCCTCCCGTTTCAGCGGAAATAGCATGAATCAAAATATGTTCTTTAACATATTAAAAGCCGTGTCAGTTTGTGGCTCACCGAAGCAATCAAAATCGATGAAAGGATTATAAAATGCCAAAATTTGTCTTCGCCTATCATGGTGGGGCGTCTGATCTCTCTCCCGAAGAAGGTCAGGCCCTTATGGCGGAATGGATGACATGGATCGAAAGCATGGGTGAAGCCGTGGTCGATCGAGGTCTGGCGGTTGGCCCGTCCAAAACAGCAGGTCCGGAAGGCATCGTCGACAATGGCGGGGCGAACCCCTTGTCGGGATATTCGGTTATCGAAACGACCAGTCTGGATATGGCATTGCAACTGGCAGCCGCGTCTCCGCACATCAAGATCGGTGGGACCATCGAGGTGGCGCCGGCGCTGGACATACCGATGTAGCAAGGTGAAGAGGCAGATTGGTCTTTCTGATGCGTCGCTATCTGCGGTGCGATAGCGCAGTTTCCGCTCAACCGGGATTCTTGCGCGCAGACCAATTTGCTAGCGCGGTTCCTGTGCGATCAGTGTCGCAATGTCGAGCCGGTAACCTGCACCGAGATTCAGCGGCAGATTCTCGCGTTGCCATGAAGTCTGATCGCCCAAAGTCTCATCCCTTCGGAGCAAGCTCGCTGTTTCGGCTTGTGCGAGCAGCGGAAAGCCAGATTGCGCAGCCTGCAAAAATGTAGCAACGGCGCCGCTCGCACCCGAAAACGGTACGGCACCGAGCCCCAGATATACCGCGGCAATATTCAGGATCATGGCAATCGCGCCGGCGACCATGCTGATCAGGCCGATCGCCCGGACTTTGGTCTTGTCGCTGCGAAACAGGGATAGTCCGAAGAGCAAAGCTGCCAGTCCGATTATCGCCTTCGCCAGATTGTAGAACAGAAAGGATCCGGCGAGCAGGGTCCCCATAAGCGGCGCGAATTCCGGGCCGGCTTTGGCGGCCGGCAGAAACATCGACAGGCCGATGCCGGACTGGACGATATTGATTGCCCCTGCCACGACCAGAGCGGCCCAGCCCCATGGCACGGCCGGGGAGCGAACCAGGGCGACGAGCGCTGCGATCGTGATGCCGGTGAACAGCAGGATTTCGGCGGTCCAGAGGGTCGACCGCAACGGCCAGCCCTCGACAATTCCGACGCCGCCCAATGTGGCGATATAGAATATTTGCGTCGCCACCGTGAGCAGAAGCATGATGGATATATATGTGGTGATGCTGCGGGACGTCTCTGGCATAAATGCTCCGGAATAACTGATGTATGGGAGCCTATTCAGGCGGACGGGTGATTAGGTTACAGCGGCAGGCCGATTTATCGGCTCACTGTCGGCCTTTTTATCGGAACGTTATCGCGACATTCTCCGGGGCACAGGTCTGTGAACTGACCGCTGTCGGGTCATTGGCAAAGCGCGAAAGGGGCTTGGCCAGGCAATCCTGGCTGGTGATATAGGCCGCGTGCGGGGCGTCGGTGAGGCTCAGCACCCCGACCGGGCCGCTGGCGCCTAGGCTGGCTGCGCGATTGATCGCCGCACCATAGGGTGTTTTTGCGTCCAATGTGCCTTGCAAGATGAATATCGGCGGCAGGGTCGCACGTGCGGGCAGCGCCGGCGGCGCTTTGTACAGCGGGAACTGGTTGCTCACCAGCAGGCCGGGGAGCGGGCTGGTGAAGCCCAATTCCGCTTTTTCCGATGCCAGTCTCTCGGCGGTCAGATCAGGGCGGCTGTTATATTCGGAACCGGTGATGATGGCCGACAGGGGGATCGACGATGTCGCCTGCGCGTAACGGGTGATCTCGCTCCAGTGGGCTTCGGCGCTCTGGATGACCTGCTCGATCAGGGGACCGGCTGCGGGATCCCTGTTCGAAAGCGCGGCGATGATATCGGGAATCCGGTTGCGGGCCGCCGGTACGTCCAGAAGCAGACCCATGAACTGCCGCAGATCGCCATTGGGCACGCGATCCATGCCCGGAATTTCCGCGCCCGCGTCGAGCTCCTTGAGCAGGGCGCGGTAGGTTGCGACGGCTTCAGGGCCGAGACTGCAATCGCTATCTGTCGCGCAGCGGTCGAGCAAGGCCATGCCGACGCGGTCAGTGGTCTGCGACCGATAGGAGAGGCCATTTGAATGATCGGACGGGGCCGGTGTCAGCGAGTCGAGAATGATACCGTCGATATCGGTGGAAGCTAACCTGGCATATTCGAGCACCAGCGACGTGCCGTAGGAGACACCGTAGATGAGAGTTTTGTCTTTTGAGCCCAAGGTCGAGACAAGTGTGTCGAGATCACGGGCGGCGTTTCGTTGGCTGAAGCGGTCGGCTCTTCCGTGCGCTGCATATAGCTGCTCGAAACAGCTTCCCCACTCCGCGCCGGCGAGAGCCAGCCCGTCCGGGCTATCCAGCGTTTCCTCCGGCATACACAATTTCGTCGAATAGCCGGTGCCGCGATGGTCGGGGACCATGACATCATAACCGGCGAACGTCTGTCTGAAGAAATTGATGTCGGCGTAGAAACTGGCACCGGATTCGCCAGGGCCGCCAGCGATCAGCCATATCTCTCCCTGATGGTCGCCGCGCGCCGGGAATTTGCGCACGAACAGATTGACGGGCTCGTCCTGCAACGCGCCGTGGTCGACTGTAATCTCGGTACAGAGGCTGTCGGACAGATTCGCGTGCATATTCCGGTCATCGCAGGCGGTGAACCCGGATTGTGCGGCCCGTTCATGGGGAGTGGCGCAGGCATTCAGGGCGACGACCGCCAATATCGCGGGCAGGAACGTGGGTAGATATTTCACAGGCAGCTTCCACTTGGAAGATGGGACATCGATCGGGCCGGACCGATGCTCATCCCTTGTAATTTTTCCCGATATAGCGGGTCAGTGGCGTATCGCTGCGGATGGTTGGGCCGTTCGGGTTTTTCGTGTCATAGACCACTGCATTTTCCAGCACGCGCTTGACGTAATTGCGGGTCTCGGAAATCGGGATATCCTCGATCCACTGGATCCAGTCGATACCGCCCATGCGCGGGTCGCCGTTGGCGCGCAGCCATTTGTTCACATTGCCGGGACCGGCATTATAGGCGGCGACGGCGAGCGGGTAGCTGCCGCCATAATAATCCATCATCCGCTGGATATAGCCGCTGCCCAGACGGATATTATATTGCGGGTCCTCGGTCAGCGAGGAGAGATTGTAAGAGAGGTTCGCCTTGCCGGACTGTTCGCGGGCGGTGCCGGGCATCAGCTGCATCAGGCCGCGCGCGCCGGCGTGGCTGATCGCGCCTTCGGCAAACTGGCTTTCCTGCCGGGTAATCGCGTGAATCAGCGTCCAGGTGCTTTCATTGCCAAAGGGCACAGGCATCGTGGGGAAGGATGTCTCGTCGATCGCTCCGACACCGGCGCTCAGCGCGCTGATGCCCTTGATCACGCCGAGATCACGGGCCCCGATACGGGTCGAGAGATCGCTGAGCAGCAGATAGTCCTTGGCTGTCTTGGCATTATAGGCGAGCGCCCGGTGAAACCGGATCTGCTCTTTCCACGGACCGGTGCGGATCGAAGCCTTGGTCGCGATAACCAGCGGCTCGCTGTCATAGGCCTTGCGGTCTTCCTCGGTTATTTCGATCGCCGGCTTGCGGTTAAACTCCGGCAGCGGACGCCCGAGCCGTTCCAGCGACAATTGACCGTAGAAATAGTCAGGAAAAGCAGCTGCTTTCTCGAAATAGGCATTGGCCTGCTCGGTCTGGCCGGCTTCGGCAGCAGCGCGCCCCGCCCAGTAATAGCCCTTGGACGTAATATTGGGCGAATCATAGGATTGCGCGTACAGATCAAACATCGGCACCGCCATGGCGGGCTGGCGCAGACCGTTCAGCGCCGCTGTGCCAGCAATCCAGGCAAGATCGGAATATTTGTCCCGCACACGCGAATTCTGGTCGGCGATCCGCGTCGGCACGGCATAGGCATCCTCGATTTTCGAGGCGATATTATAGGCCGTCGACCATTGCCGGTCATTGGCAGCTGCTTCCGCATTGATCAGTATTGCCTCGAACCAGGTTTCCGGCGAGGCGGGTTTGACGCGCAGCGGCGGACGGGTGGCGAGCAGCTGACGCGCCGCCGCGCTTTGTCCCTGATTGCGCAAATAGCGGGCGCGATCGGCCAGATAGCCGGCGTCATCGCGGGCGATACCGCCAACCGCGCTGGCCTGGTCATTGGCGTCGAAGGATTCGGTGAGCTGGGCGAGCCTCGCCTCGAACACCGGGCGGCGCGCAGGCGAGGTAAAGCCAATTTGCCGTGCCGCATCGCGCGTTGCTCTGGCCCATAATAGCGCGTCCATACGCGCGTCATGATCCTCGATGCTGAAGGCCGAGCTGAAACGCGAGATCAGTGCTGCCTCGTCCTCGTCGGTCAGGGTGCCGCCGCGCCAAGCCGTTCTGGCCCATTTTTCCGCGAGCTCCCGCTGCCCGGTCGCCTGCAGGGCAATCGCAAATTTGGCGGCGCCGGCATTGGTTATCGGCTCGAATCGGCTGAAGAAAGCGAGCACGCGGGCAGGGGAGAAGCTGTTGATATTGATCGCCTGTTCGGCGTTACGCTGCATTCTCGTGTCTTCGGGCCAACCCGGGAAAGTTACCAGAAAGCCGGCATAGTCCTCGAAGGAATAATTGTCGGATTGAGTCAGCACACGCCAGCGTTGCAGGCCGAGAACGGCATTGCCGCCGGTCGGATCGGACAGGCCCGCGCTTTCATTTTGCCAGCCCATCTGTTCGCCGATATTGTCGGCTGCCATGCAGGTGGCGGGGCTGAAAAGCAGTGCCGCTATAACAAATCTTGATACCATGCTGGACATTTTACGGTTAGGCTCCTTATCAGGCGCTGAACGGCGAACTATATCACCGTTAATATTGAAAATGACTTGGTGGCGGCTTTGCCAATTTCCAAGGCAAACATAAAGGATTATTAGATGTTCTCGGGCTCAATACCGGCTCTGGCGACTCCCTTTCGCGACGGATCGTTTGCCGAAGACCAGTTTCGCGCTCTGGTAGACTGGCAGATCGACCAGGGCAGCAGCGCCCTGGTGCCCTGCGGGACAACCGGGGAAGCTTCCACATTGTCCAATGCGGAGCATCACCGGGTCATAGAAATATGCATCGAGCAGGCAGCGGGCCGGGTGCCGGTAATCGCCGGTTGCGGGTCCAATGACACGACCAATGCCTTGCTGCACCTCAATTTCTCGAAGAAATGCGGCGCAGCGCCGGCCTCGTCGTCGCTCCTTACTATAACCGGCCCAACCAGGAGGGCATCACCGCGCATTTTACAACGCTGACGCAGAAGACGGATCTCCCGCTGGTGCTCTACAATGTCCCGGCACGAACGGTGACGGATATCATGCCCGACACGGTTGCGGCCCTGTCGAAGCTGCCCAGCGTCGTGGCGATCAAGGATGCCAGCGGCGACCTCGACCGGGTCACCGCGCACCGGCTGAACTGTGCCGAGGATTTCGTGATGCTCTCCGGCGTCGATGAACTGTCGCTCGCGTTCAATGCTGCTGGCGGTGTCGGCTGCATTTCGGTGACTGCCAATGTTGCACCGAAATTGTGCGCCGAGTTCCAGGCTGCCTGTGCCGCCGGCGACTATGCCAAGGCGCGCGAGCTCAATGATGTGCTCTATCCGCTGCACAAGTCGCTCTTCTCGGACGCGTCGCCCGGCCCGATCAAATATGCGATGTCGCGGGTGCTCGAGAATTTCTCGACCGACCTGCGCCTGCCGATGACGCCGCCGTCCGAGGCCAGCCGCAAGGCAGTGGATGCTGCTCTGGAAGGGGCTGGGCTGGTCTGATGGCAAAACCGCGGCCGGAAGAATTTGACAAGCAGAAGGTGGTCGCCGAAAACCGGCGCGCGCGCTATGACTATTTTCTGGACGACAAGTTCGAGGCCGGGATCATGCTCACGGGCACGGAAGTGAAATCGCTGCGCTTCGGTTCCGGTTCGATTGCCGAAAGCTATGCCGAGGTGAAGGATGATGAAGTCTGGCTGGTCAACGCCAATATTCCGGAATGGAGTCATGGCAACCGGCACAACCACACTCCGACGCGCCCGCGCAAACTGCTGCTGAGCCGACGCCAGATCAACAAGCTGCACGGAGCGGTGATGCGCAAGGGCATGACGATTGTGCCACTGTCCATCTATTTCAACAGCAAGGGACGGGCGAAGCTGGAACTGGCTCTGGCCAGGGGCAAGAAAGCGCCCGACAAGCGGCAGACCGAAAAGGATCGTGACTGGAAAAGGCAGCAGGGCCGGCTGATGCGCGAACATGGCTGATCCCAAGCCCAATATTCATGACAAGGATTTTGCGGCGCGTTCGATCATGCTCGTGGTCCACTGGTTGAAGAAGAAAATGCCGACTCGCGCCGGGATGGAGCGGAACAAATATCTCAAACCGATCGCCCATCGCTTTCTGCGTTCGGAATTGTGGCGCTTTACCCGTCGTTCGGTACCCCGCGGCGTTGCCCTCGGGATGCTGGCCGCCTTTCTGGTTCCGGTGGGCCAGATATTTGCGGCGGTCTTTCTGGCGCTTCCGGTGCGGGCCAATGTTCCGATCGCGGCGATCACGACTTTCATTACCAACCCGCTGACCTATCCGTTCTGGATTGCTGCGGCCAACCAGACCGGAAAATTTGCCCTGCAGATCGATGCGATGACATCGAGCCAGCCGATCAACACGCATATCCAGAGTGAATTCGGCCAGTGGCTGAGCTGGCTGGGGCGCGAAGCGGGGGTGACCGCGTTCGGGTTTCTGATTTTTGCGATCGTTTTTGCGGCGGTCGGCTATCTGGTCAGTTCGTTTGGCTGGCGGTGGTGGATTGGCCGGAAACGGAAAGGGCGGTTGATCAAAATCATGGCTAACAGGGCAGATGATGGCGAGTAAGCCGCAGCACAAGACCGGGCTGCTGAATCCCAGCACGCGCAAGGCGCAGAGCGATGTAAGGACACGGGCTCTGGTTCTGGCTATAGCGGTGCTCGCTTCGGCGGGGCTGCTCTTTTGGCAGGTGCAGAATATCACGCTGCTTATCGCCTTTCTCGCGCTGGTGCTCAGCCTCGCGGGTGTCGCGTTTTTCCTGCGTCCGCAGAATATCGCCGCCGATCAGGACCAGGCGGATCCCGAAGACTGGGCGGTTACCCGCATGGTGGCCGATCAGTCCGCCATCGGCCTGGCGATTACCGACCGGGCCGGGCGGCTGGTCTGTGCCAACGAGCTTTTTACCAAATGGTTCAACGGCGCGGCTGTTCCACCTGAACTGCCCTTGCAGGCGGGAGGTGCCGAACTGCTTGCTACCGCGGGGCGAACCGCCTGGCGCGACGGTCGCGGCTACGCAGAAGGGCTGAAGCGCGGCGTCGCCGAATATAACGCAAAAGTCGTGCGAGCCGGACAGGGCGACGAATATCTGCTCTGGCAGATGATACCGCAAATCCAGGAGGATCTGCTCGACGAGATGGTCAGTCTGGTCAGTGGCGGCGGGGGCAGGGCCTTCTCGGAAGTCGGCATATTGGCCAGCGTGATCGGTGGCGAGGGACGGATCCGGGCGTCCAATCAGGCCTTTGCCCTGCGCGCCACCGGCCGGGTCGATGCCAATATCACCGGACGCAATTTTATCAATTTCCTGCGGTCCGATGACAAGGGCACGATCTTTTTCGAGCGCGAGGGGCGGCATGGCACGCCAGTGCGTCTTTTTCACGTTCCGCTAGACCGGGAAAAGGAAAAGGGGCCCGCGCTGATCCTGCTGATCGACGATGACGGCGGGATGGTCGAGCGCGGCAAGGCGTTGGAACAGGTGGAATCGATGCTGTCGCTGCTGCCGCTGGGGCTTGCCCTGACGGATCGCGACGGCCGCTTCCTGTTTCTCAACGAGGCTTTCGCGAAAACCGCCGGCATTGGCGAAAAGGAAAAGCCGCTCTATCCCGGCGACCTGATGATCCGCGATGACAAGTCGGCGGTTTCCGATGCCGTGCGCCGCTATGCGAGCGGCCCGCCGCTGGCCGGCGATCTGGCGGTTCGGCTGCGCAATGGCGGCGAGGAACCCGTGGCGCTGGGTATTGCCGGTGTGCGCGGACTGGGCGAGGCGGCGGTGCTGCTCTCGATCCGCGACAATAGCGAGGAATCGAAGCTGAAGAGTCAGGTGGCGCAGGCGACCAAGATGCAGGCGGTCGGCCAGCTTGCCGGTGGCGTCGCTCATGATTTCAACAATATCCTGACCGCCATCATCGGCCATTGCGACCTGATGCTGCTCCGTCACGCGCCGGGTGACAGCGACTATGACGATATCCAGCAAGTCAAGAATAACAGCAACCGGGCAGCCGGCCTGACCCGGCAGCTGCTCGCCTTTTCGCGCCAGCAGACGCTACGGCCGCAAGTGCTGCAATTGCCCGACGTGGTTGCCGATGTCTCCAATCTGCTCAAGCGTCTGCTTGACGAGACGATCGAGTTGGAAGTGCGCCATGGCCGTAATCTGGGACTGGTCCGTGCGGATCCGGGACAGCTCGAACAAGTGATTATCAATCTCGGCGTCAACGCCCGCGACGCCATGCCCAACGGCGGCAAGATTTCGATCTCGACCCAGGCAGTGGTGGCATCCGATGTGCGGGCGCTGAAGAGCGATATCCTGCCGGTCGGTGACTATACGGCGCTGATCTTCTCCGATACCGGAAACGGCATCCCGCCTCATGTGATCGGCAAGATTTTCGAACCGTTTTTCACGACCAAGGCGGTCGGCAAGGGGACGGGGCTCGGACTGTCCACGGTGTACGGAATCATCAAGCAGTCCGGCGGCTATATTTTTGCCGATTCCAAGCCCGGAGAGGGCACCACCTTCTCGATCTATTTTCCGGTGCATCAGCCCACCAAGGACGATCTGGACCGGGCGACGCTCAACTCGCTGCCGGTCAAGGCCACGGCGAAAAAGGAATTGTGGGGCAGCGCCCATATCTTGCTGGTCGAAGACGAGGATATGGTGCGCGCGGTCGCCGAGCGGGCCCTTACCCGTCAGGGCTATACGGTGGTGACTGCCAGCGAGGGCGAGGAAGCTTTGGGCCTGCTCGCGACGCAGGCGGACAAGGAACTGCCGTTCGACCTGATCGTCTCCGACGTGGTGATGCCGAACATGGACGGGCCGACCATGGCTAAACATGTGCGCAAAACTATCCCGACCTGCCGATCCTGTTCATGTCGGGCTATGCCGAGGAGCAATTGCGCAAGTCCATCGATCTCGACAAGGTGAATTTTCTGCCCAAGCCATTTTCGGTGGCGCAAATTGCGGAAGCGGTCGGGGAGACTTTGGCCGAACATGCCAAGGAAGACTAGAAAGCGGAAGCATTTCGACTAATATTCAATAATTTGGCATTGGTGGAAAAATTTTGTTCCACTCTTGTTCTTAGAGAACAAATGCGGTACATAATCACAATCATTGATTGATGATGGTTAAGCATTTAGCGAAGGGGACAGGCAAATGGCCGGCAATTTAAAAGTTGTAGAATCGGAAAATCAGTTGAACTCATCAGACAGACAAAAAGCTCTCGACGCCGCATTGGCGCAGATCGATCGTGCCTTTGGCAAGGGCTCGGCAATGAAGCTGGGCCAGCGCAAGGCACTGGAAGTAGAAGCCATTTCCACGGGTAGCCTGGGACTGGATATTGCGCTCGGCATCGGGGGATTGCCAAAGGGACGCGTGATCGAAGTTTATGGACCGGAAAGCTCGGGCAAGACCACGCTCGCGTTGCATGTCATCGCCGAGGCACAGAAAAATGGCGGCACCGCTGCTTTTGTCGACGCAGAACATGCGCTCGACCCCGTCTATGCCAAGGCGCTGGGCGTCAATACCGACGAACTCATCATCTCGCAGCCGGATACCGGTGAGCAGGCGCTGGAGATCACCGATACGCTGGTCCGTTCCAATGCGATCGACATATTGGTGGTCGACTCGGTTGCCGCCCTGGTGCCGCGCGCTGAAATCGAGGGCGAAATGGGCGATACCCATGTTGGTCTGCAGGCCCGCCTGATGAGCCAGGCTCTGCGCAAGCTGACCGGTTCGATCAGCCGTTCCAAGTGCATGGTGATCTTCATCAACCAGATCCGCATGAAAATCGGCGTGATGTACGGAAATCCGGAAACCACATCGGGCGGCAACGCGCTGAAATTCTATGCATCGGTCCGGCTCGACATCCGGCGTACCGGGCAGATCAAGGAACGCGACGATATTGTCGGCAACTCGACGCGGGTGAAAGTCGTCAAGAACAAGGTCGCGCCGCCCTTCAAGCAGGTGGAATTCGACATCATGTACGGTCAGGGCATTTCCAAGGTCGGCGAGATTATCGATCTTGGTGTGAAGGCCGGCGTGGTCGAGAAATCCGGTGCATGGTTCTCTTATGACTCGGTTCGCATCGGGCAGGGGCGCGAGAATTCAAAGCGCTTCCTTCTGGAGAATCCGGACATGATGGCGAAGCTGGAAAACCAGATTCGCGGCAAACAGGAAGAAGTGGCCGAAGAAATGATGACGGGCCCTATTGGCAAGGCCGATGACGGTGATGACGAAAAATAGGTGATTTTACCGTCAAACCGGCGACAGTTGCCGCCGGTTTGACGGACCTGCTTCTCGTACGACCGTGGCCGCTGCGGCTGCACGAAGAAATATATCAATCCCGAGCTTTGCCGGATCACTCTCCCCCGAGGCGATCTCTGGCATAGGGCCGTCCTTCTGTCCCCCGACATTGAGGACGGCCCATTTTTTTGCCTGTCATGTTAGACAACCCGGCATATCGCTCAATTGTGGAAACGATTGACATTTGGCGGTTCAAGAGGCTTGCTTGGGCCGAACTTTCACAAACTTTGCGCTTTCCGGAAGGCCAGTATAGCTATGACCATCATTCTCCATCATCTTGAAAACAGTCGCTCCCAACGGATCATCTGGTTGCTCGAGGAGCTCGGCCTGGACTATGAGATCAAACGCTACGAGCGCAATCCCAAGACCCAGAAAGCACCGGCCAGTCTGAAGGCGGTGCATCCGCTCGGCAAATCGCCGATGATCGAGGACGAGGGCGAGGTCATTATCGAGACCGCGGTGATCGTCGAATATCTGGTCGACAAGGCTGGCGGAAAATTGGGCGCGCCCGCTGATAAAAAGGGCTCTCGATTATATAATCAATATCTCCATTTGCCGAGGGTTCGATGATGCCGCCGCTCTATGGTCTGCTGGTGGTTGGCCGTCTCGGACTGCTCGGCCTGCCAGCCCGCAAGCCGGTGTCGCAGATGACCACTGACCTGCTGGTCTGGCTGGAAAGCGAGCTGGCCGACCGTGACTATTTCGCCGGTGATGAGCTCACCGCCGCCGATATCATGATGAGCTTCCCTCTCGAAGCCTGCCAGTCGCGCGCTGGCCTCGACGAGCGCTATTCCAATCTGCTGGCATTTCTGGAACGTATTCATGCGCGTCCCGCATATCAGACCGCGCTCGAAAAGGGCGGGCCCTATGCCTATGCATGATTTTCGGCCACGATCGGGATTGTCAACGGCAGATCGGTCGCCTAAGTCGATTTCATGCAAACAACCAACGATATAAGACGCTCTTTTCTGGACTATTTCGCGGCCGAAGGTCACGAGATCGTACCGTCCGCGCCGCTCATTCCCTATAATGATCCGACGCTGATGTTCATCAATGCGGGCATGGTACCGTTCAAGAATATCTTCACCGGTGCGGAGAAGAGCCCTTATTCGACGGCCACGTCGAGCCAGAAATGTGTTCGCGCCGGCGGCAAGCATAATGACCTCGACAATGTCGGCTATACCGCACGCCACCATACTTTCTTTGAAATGCTGGGGAATTTCTCGTTCGGCGACTATTTCAAGGAACAGGCGATCCTCCACGCGTGGACGCTGATCACGAAAACCTGGGGTATTTCGCCGGACCGGTTGACCGTGACCGTTTACCATACGGACGACGAAGCCTTTGATCTGTGGAAGAAAATTGCCGGCCTGCCGGACGAGCGGATCATTCGTATCGCCACCGACGACAATTTCTGGTCGATGGGCGATACCGGCCCCTGCGGTCCCTGCAGCGAGATATTCTACGACCATGGTGAGCATGTCTTCGGTGGTCCTCCGGGCAGCCCGGATGAGGACGGTGACCGGTTCGTGGAAATCTGGAATCTCGTGTTCATGCAATATGACCAGCGCGGCGAAGGTGATCGCGTTGACCTGCCGAAACCGTCGATTGACACGGGCATGGGGCTGGAACGCGTTGCTGCGGTCATGCAGGGCGTCCATGACAATTATGACATTGACCTGTTCAAGGCGCTGATCGCCGAATCCGGTTCGCTGACCGGCACCGCCACAACGGGTGACAACCAGGCCAGCCACCGGGTGATTGCAGACCATCTGCGCGCCTCGTCCTTTCTCGTCGCCGACGGTGTTCTGCCCTCCAACGAGGGCCGTGGCTATGTGCTGCGGCGGATCATGCGGCGGGCGATGCGCCACGCCCATCTGCTCGGCGCCAAGGACCCGTTGATGCACCGGATGGTTGGTTCCCTGGCCGGCGAGATGGGCAATGCCTTTCCCGAACTGATCCGGGCCCAGCCGTTGATAGAGGAAACCTTGCTGCGCGAGGAAACCAATTTCCGGCAGACGCTGGCCAACGGCCTGAAACTGCTCGATGCGGAAATCGCCGACATGAGCGAAGGCGATATCCTGCCCGGTGAAACAGCGTTCAAACTTTATGACACGTTCGGTTTCCCCTATGATCTGACCGAGGACGCGCTGCGCAACAAGGTGCTGGGTGTCGACCGGGAAGGCTTCGACAAGGCGATGGCGGAACAGAAAGCCGCTGCCCGTGCAGCTTGGAAAGGGTCTGGCGACCAGGCGTCCGACACCGTCTGGTTCGACATTGCCGAGCGGGAAGGCAGCACCGAATTTACCGGCTATACTTCAGAGGAAGGCGAGAGCGTTGTCGTCGCCCTGGTCAAGGATGGCGCCGAAATCGAAACCGCCGGGAGCGGCGATACGGTTACGTTGCTGACCAACCAGACCCCTTTCTACGGTGAAAGCGGCGGCCAGATGGGCGATGCTGGCGAGATATCCGGTGAAGACGGTTTTGCGGCCAGCGTGACCGACACCAGAAAACCGCTGGGACGGCTCCATGCCCACCAGATCGAAATCGGGTCGGGGTCTGTATCGGTCGGGGACAGGGTCCATCTGCAAGTGGACAAGGCTCGCCGCACGGCGCTGCGCGCCAATCACAGCGCCACCCATCTGCTGCACAAGGCGTTGCGCCACCATCTGGGTGACCATGTGACCCAGAAGGGTAGCCTGGTTGCACCGGACCGTCTGCGTTTTGACTTTTCTCACGTCTCCGCGCTGACCGATGCCGAAATACAGGCAGTGGAAGCGGACGTGAACGCGCAGATCCGGGGGAACAGCCCGGTCACGACGCGGCTGATGAGTCCGGACGACGCCGTCGCCGCGGGTGCGCTGGCGCTGTTTGGCGAGAAATATGGTGACGAGGTGCGTGTCTTGTCGATGGGGCAGGATGCCGATCTCGATTATTCGGTCGAACTGTGCGGCGGTACCCATGTCCAGGCGCTCGGCGATATCGGCCTGATGACGATCATATCCGAATCCGCGGTTGCCAGCGGCGTCCGCAGAATCGAAGCGCTGACCGGCGAGGCCGCCCGGCTGTGGCTGCTGGACCGGGATGCCAAGCTCAAGTCGATCGCCAGCGCGTTAAAAGCGTCGCCGGAAGATGCGGTGGACCGCGTGGCGGCTCTGGTCGATGAGCGGAAAAAGCTGGAACGGGAACTGACCGAGGCGAAGAAAGCTCTGGCGCTGGCCGGCAACGGCGGCGGCGCAAAGGCTGCCGAAACGGAAAGCGTCGGCGATGTGACTTTTTCCGGTCAGGTCATTCAGGGCCTGAATCCCAAGGAATTGCGGGGACTTGTCGATCAGGCTAAGAAAACATTGTCGAGCGGCGTGAGCGCATTGGTCGCGGTCAATGATGGCCGGGCAACCGTTGCAGTCGGCGTGACCGATGATCTGACGGAGCGGTTTAGCGCGGTCGATCTGGTTCAGGCCGGTGTTGCCGCTGTTGGCGGCAAAGGTGGTGGCGGACGTCCGGACATGGCGCAGGGCGGTGGGCCCGACGGCGCCAAGGCCGATGACGCGATCGCTGCTATCAGGTCTGTTCTTGCGGGCTGAGGCCGTCCGGCACCAGATCGTCGGCGGTCGCCTGACCGGTAGAAGTGGACATGGATTTCAGTTTGGGTTCGTGCTCCAGATCGCCTTCTTCCTGTATCCGTTTGCGGTAAATATCGCGCAGTTCGTGGATAGAGGCAATGACGGGTCCCATTGCCACGCCATTTTCGACCAGTACAGCCTCTGACAGTTGCAGCGAGCCCTCGAGCGCTTCGGGCACGGCATTGGTCGCCCCGGCCTGATAGAGTTCGGCGGCATGTTCGATGTCCCGCGCCTGGCGATGATCGGGAGATCGGGTACCCAGGCCCGGACCTTCTTGACGATCTGCACCGACAGCACAGGCTCGTCCATCGTTAGCACCAGCGCCTTCGCATGGCCCAGCCGCAACCGGTCGAGCATTTCGTTTCGCGACACATTGCCGAACATGATCGGATAGCCATCGCGCCGCGCCTTGGCGACAGTGTCAATATTCGTCTCGACGGCGAGATATTTTTGATTGTGGGTGGTTAAGAGATCGGCGATCAGCTTGCCGACCCGGCCAAAGCCGATGATGATGGTCTGCTGCGCCTCTACCGGCAATTCATCCGCCGCTGCACTACCGCCGCTGCGCATTTCCATACGCCGGGCGATGTCATGGCCAAAGCGGGCGAGCAATGGCGTGATGGTCAGGCCGATAGCCGTCACGATCTGCCAGAAAGCTGCCGTCTGGGGCTGGATCAGCTGCGCCTGAGTCGCCGCGGCCAATACGATCAAGGTTGTTTCGGACGGGCTGGACATCAGGACGCCGGCCTCGGTTGCGGTGCCGGGCCGTGCACCGGCAAATCGGAGCAGGCTGCTGGTGACGATCGCCTTGATCAGGACCACACCGACGACGGCGATCAGCAGGTCCGACCAGTTGGCCATGATCACGCGAATATCGATCTGCATGCCAACCGTGATCAAGAAAACGCCCAGCGCAAGGCCCTTGAAGGGCTGGGTGATGACTTCCACCTCGCCATGATATTCGGTTTCCGCGATTAGCAAGCCGGCCAGAAGAGCGCCGACGATCGGCGACAGGCCGGTTGCGGCGGTTGCGAGGCTGGCGAGGATGATCACCAGAAGGCTTACCGCGAGAAACAGTTCCGGGCTCTTGGTACGGGCGGCCTGCGCAAATATGCGCGGCAGCAGCAATCGACCAAGCACCAGCATGCCGATGATCACCGCGCCGCCCATCAGCAATGTGCGGCCCAGATCATCCCACCCGCCATCGGCGGTTATTGCTGGAGAGATAGCGCCGAGCAGGAAGATGATCGGAACAATGGCGACATCTTCGAACAGGAGCATGGCCAGTGCCGCTCGTCCGACCGGGCTCTTGGTGCCCGACATTGGCAGCACGAGAGCGGTTGAGGACAGCGCAAGCGCCAGTCCCAGACCCAGGCGCCGGCGGAATTCTGGCCAAGCAGATAGAGGACAGAGCCGATAATCAGGCCGGAAGCGAGCAATTCCGCCGCGCCGACGCCGAAGACGAGCCGGCGCAACGACCAGAGCCGCTTGAATGACAGCTCCAGTCCGATGGAAAAGAGCAGCAATATGATGCCCATCTCGGCAAAGGGCTCGATGGCCTCGCGATCATTGATGGTGACAAATTGCAGCCAGCTATATTGACCCTGCAGCGAGCCTAGTCCCGACGGTCCGAGCAAGACGCCTACCAGGATGAATCCGATGATCGGCGTGATCCGGAACCGGGCGAAGGCCGGAATAACGATCCCGGCGGCGCCGAGGATCACGATGGCATCGATAAAGGCTGGATTTTCAAGCGGACTGTGCATGGGGCGACTCTATACGCGATCAATGCTATTTGTCAGCAGGTTACGTGGCGGAGAAAGCGAATGTTGGAAAATAAGCATGATATCGTGATTGTAGGCGGTGGCCTGCGGGGATGATGGCCGGCTTGCTGTTCGCCCGCGCCGGGCTGAAAACTGCGGTGCTCGAGAAACATGCGGATTTTCTGCGGGATTTCAGGGGCGATACGGTTCATCCCTCGACACTGGAACTTTTCCATCAACTCGGCATGCTGGACGAGTTATTGCAATTGCCGCACAGCAGGCTGGAACAGGCATCGATCCACATTGCTGGCCAGCAGATGAAAGTACTGGATTTCCGTCATTTGCCGGTAGCGGCGCCTTATATCGCGATGATGCCGCAATGGGATCTGCTCAATTTCATCGCCGGCAAGGCAAAGCAATATCCCGGGTTTGACTTGCATATGAAAAGGGAAGCGGTCGATCTGGTCTATGACAAGGCTGATCGGGTGTGCGGTGTCGAGACGGCGGACGGGCAAGTGCTGGCGGCCAAACTTGTGATTGCCGCGGACGGCAGGCGATCGGTGTTGCGCGGCAAGGCCAAGCTGCCCCTGCAAAATATCGGCGCGCCGATGGATGTGTTCTGGTTCCGCATCGATAAACCCGAAGGCCAGGGTGGCGACGTGTTCGGAACGGTTCAGGCGGGCCGTTTCATGGTGATGATCGATCGCCAGGATTATTATCAATGCGCCTATATCTTCAACAAGGGGCAGGCCGGTCAGGTAAAAGCCGCCGGGCTGGAGGCCTTTCGCGCGGGCTTGCGGTCGCTCGTTCCCGACCTGCGGGAGGCTTTCGACCAGATAGTCAGCTGGGATCAGGTGAAGATGCTGGAGGTGGCGCTTGACCGGCTCGAGCGCTGGCATCGCCCCGGCCTGCTGGCGATCGGCGACGCGGCCCATGCGATGTCACCGATTGCCGGGGTCGGTATCAATATGGCTGTCCAGGACGCGGTCACGGCCGCCAATGTTCTGGCTGGTCCGATGGCGAGAGGAGATAATCCCGACCCGCTACTGGAACGGGTATATGTCCGCCGGATCAAACCGGTGCGCCGGATGCAGGCCTTTCAGAAAATCGCGCAGGACCGGGTCATCGCGCCGCTTTTGCGCCGAACGGAGCCAATCGACAAAGCGTTTTTCATGTTGAGGCTGTTGAACCGGGTGCCGTGGTTGCGGCGTATTCCCGGGCGTGTCGTTGGCTTGGGGTTCGGGCGAGAGGATATCCGCTCGCCCGAAATGCCCGTCGAACCGTTATGACTTCTGCCAGTTTTCCATTTCTGCTTCGAGATTGGAGCGAACCGCTTCGAAAAACTGCTCGGTCGTCATCCAGGACTGGTCGGGTCCGATAAGGATCGCGAGATCCTTGGTCATGTCGCCGTTTTCGACGGTCTGGATGCAGACGCGTTCCAGTGTTTCGGCAAAGCGCGTCACATCCGGCGTATCATCAAATTTTCCGCGATAGATCAGACCGCGGGTCCAGGCGAAGATCGAAGCAATCGGGTTGGTCGATGTCGCCTTGCCTTGCTGATGCTGGCGATAGTGGCGGGTAACCGTGCCATGCGCGGCTTCTGCTTCAACGCAGTCGCCGGTCGGGGTCATCAAAACCGAGGTCATCAGGCCGAGCGAACCGAAGCCCTGCGCGACGGTGTCCGACTGGACGTCGCCGTCATAGTTCTTACAGGCCCAGACAAATTTTCCGCTCCATTTCAGCGCGGAAGCGACCATGTCATCAATCAGACGATGTTCATAGGTGATTCCGGCCTTGTCGAACTTGTCCTTGAATTCTTCCTGGAAGATTTCCTCGAACAGATCCTTGAACCGGCCATCATAGGCTTTCATGATCGTGTTCTTGGTCGACAGATAGACCGGCCATTCGCGGTTCAGGCCATAGTTCATCGAAGCGCGGGCAAAATCGCGAATCGAGTCGTCCAGATTGTACATCGCCATGGCAATGCCGGGAGACGGGAACTGGAACACTTCTTCGTCAATTTTCGTGCCATCATCGCCGTCAAAGACCAGCCGCAATTTGCCTGGTCCGGGCACCTTGAAATCGGTGCAGCGATATTGATCGCCAAAGGCATGACGGCCGACGACGATAGGATCGGTCCAGCCCGGTACGAGCCGCGGGACATTGTCGATCACAATCGGCTCGCGGAAGACGACACCGCCCAAAATATTCCGAATGGTGCCGTTCGGCGATTTCCACATCCGCTTGAGGCCAAATTCCTCGACCCGGTCTTCGTCCGGTGTGATGGTCGCGCATTTGACGCCGACGCCGTGCTTCTTGATCGCGTTGGCCGCATCGACGGTAATCTTGTCATTGGTGTCGTCGCGCACTTCGATCGATAGATCATAATAATGCAGATCGATGTCGAGATAAGGTTCGATCAACCGCTCGCGAATCCACTGCCAGATGATCCGCGTCATTTCATCGCCGTCAATTTCGACGACCGGGTTTTGACCTTAATTTTCGACATATCGTTTATTTCTTTCCTGAAACGGGAACAAGAGGGAGGAATGATGTTGCCAGCCTCTTAGCAAAGATTGCCATTTGTTCAACCCAGAGTTGCGGGGGCGATTTGTTGCGCTCGGACAAAATGCCAATATTGAATTTCCAATATATCAACGGGAGAGTTGTCAGAGCAATGGCCCGTCACTAAGTAGCGGTCATGGCGATTGAAAAATATTCAAACAAGGGGCTGGGTGAAGCCAAATGGTCTTTCCCGCCGATCCATCCCGAAGGGCGGAAATTTGCCGTCATCGCCGGGGCCATCACAGCGTTTTTTGCGGTCATGGCATGGGAGACGCTGGCCTGGCCAATGGCTGGTATCACAATATGGGTATTGGCGTTTTTCGCGATCCCAAAAGAGTTACCCCGCTCAATGAAAATTATATCGTTGCGCCCGCCGACGGACTGGTGAACCTGATCATGCCGGTTACGCCGCCGCTGGAACTGCAGGGTGAGGGCGCCTCGGCAGCGAGGAACTGATCCGTGTCTCGATCTTCATGAGTGTGTTTGATGTCCATATCAATCGCACCCCGATTGAGGGTACGGTGAAACGGCAGGCCTATATTTCCGGAAAATTTCTCAACGCCGATCTCGACAAAGCCAGCGAAGAAAATGAACGACAGCATTTCATGGTTGAACGCAATGATGGCCTCAAGGTCGGTTTTACGCAGATAGCTGGTCTGGTGGCCCGGCGGATCATGGCCTTTGTCAAGGAAGGCGATTTTGTCGCAGCCGGACAGCGAATCGGACTGATCCGCTTCGGTAGCCGGGTTGATGTCTACCTGCCAAAGGGAACGGAACCGAATGTCGTGCTGGGCCAGCGGGCCATTGCCGGCGAAACAATTCTTGCCGTGATTGGCCAGACCAAGGAAATTGAGGGTGTAGGGCAATGATCTCCGCACTGCCCCCTTGCCGGATGGAGCAACGCTGATGGTCGGCAAAGGTTCGATGAAGCGTCCCGAACGCGGTATTCCGCTGCGCGCTTTTGTTCCGAACGCGGTGACCGCGCTGGCATTGTGCGTTGGCCTGAGCAGCGTTCGCTTCGCTTATCTGGATAATTGGGTGCTGGCAGCAGCGGCGATTGTTCTGGCAGGAATATTGGACGGTCTGGATGGCCGGATCGCCCGTTTGCTGAACGCGCAGAGCCGGTTTGGCGCGGAGCTCGATTCGCTATCCGATGTGATCGCCTTTGGCGTGTCTCCCGCGCTTGTCATGTTTCTATGGTCGACCCAATATATGCCGCAATTCGGCTGGGTGCTGGCGCTGACCATGGTGGTGGGTTGCGCCTTGCGCCTCGCACGCTTCAACGCCTTGATCGATGATCAGGACCAGCCGCACAAATCAGCCGGATTTCTTACCGGTATTCCGGCACCGGTGGGCGCGGGACTGGCGATGTTGCCGCTCTATCTGTGGTTGATTACCGGAGAGGAAATCTTCCGTCACTATGCTCTGGTGTCACCGTGGATCGTGCTGATCGCGTTTCTGATGATTTCGAATACGGCGACGTTCAGCTGGTCATCGCTGCGTTTGCGCAAAATATCAGGCTGGAGGGGATTGCCGTGGTGGCGCTGGTTGGTGTTGCCTGATCAACTCGCCGTGGATCATGCTCTCGGCAATCAGTATCGGCTACCTGATCCTCATTCCGTTCAGCATCAGAAGCTATGCGCGGGTCAAGCGGCAGCGCGCAGCGGAGCGGGCTGAAGCGAGCGGTGCGGGGTCATAGATTGTGGTGTCTTGACCTTCCGGTGGCGACAGGCTGTCGGCTGGATGACTGTCACGGGCCGCTGGCCATTGAATTCGTTCTGGATGACCGCAGAAATCCTGTCACGATATTGGGCGAACATCATCGCAATCACCGCGATAGAGCCGAATAGGGCAAGGGCAAAAAGGTCGAAATGGCGATAGCAAGCATGTGACAATCCCGTTTGTTCTTTTGATGAACTCTTAATGTTCCATTTATGTTCTCTTTGTCAAGCGCTATCTGAAATTTGTCAAGCGCTATCTGAAAATTGACGGAAATTCGGCAGTGTCATTGTTGCAACCGTGCGCGGGGGCGAAGAAACTGTTGCGGGAAGCGTGCGAACGTCTTAATGTTTTTCTTTGGGAACGGATCGATGGTTCAATTCACTCAGCCGGCAAAAAGCTCCGTTTCTTCCTTCCCGTCCATTCAGGCCAAATTGGCCTCCTGCTCTCAGGTCGTGGGAGAAGCATTTTTCCCGGTCATGGTAGAAGCGCTGGCGGAAACGCTTTCGGCCCGATGGGTGTTTTTGAGCACGCTCCATCCCGTTGATCGCGGTAAAGCCTGCACCGTAGCGGTATGGGATGACGGCCCCGGCGACAATTTCGAATATGATCTGAAAGACAGCCCTTGCGAGAATATCGTGGGGCAGGGCGCTTGCTGCTATCCCGAAAATATCATCGACCTGTTCCCGCGGGACCAGATGCTGAAAGACATGGGGGCTGTCAGCTATGTCGGAACGCCATTGCGTAGCGCGTCGGGGGAGGTGCTCGGCCTGCTTTCGGTGTTGGATGAGAAGCCATTTGAAGATGCCGACCAGGCTGCCGAGGTGATCGAGGTGTTTTCCGGTCGGGCAGCCGCCGAGCTGGAGCGATTGGCGACAGCCTCGCTCAACGAACGGCTTGGGCGTATCGTCGAGGATTCGGTCAGCGAAGTCTATATTTTCGATGCGAACAGCTATCATTTCGAACTGGTCAATCGCGGAGCGCGGGAAAATCTCGGCTATTCCATGGAAGAGCTGCGCCAGTTGACGCCCTGGGATATAAAACCGCAATTTTCCAGAGAGCAATTCATCAGTCATGTGACGCCGTTGCGGAACGGCGAGATCGCCAACCAGACGTTCGAAACGCAGCATCAGCGGAAGAACGGGTCCGTTTATGATGTTGCCGTCCAGCTGCAATATTTTCCCGGCGTGGAGAATCTCTTCTATGCGTCGATCAGCGACATCACTGATCGCAAGCGGGCGGAAGAAGCGCAGGCTCATCTGGCCGCGATCGTATCCTGCTCCAGCGAAGCCATTATATCCAAGACGCTGGACGGTACGATTAAAAGTTGGAACAGCGGAGCGCAGAAGATTTTCGGCTATACGGCTGAAGAGATGATCGGCAAATCCATTCGACTGCTCATTCCCGCCGATCGGCAGCATGAGGAAGAGAATATTCTCGCCCAGATCAGTCGCGCCGAGCAGGTCAACAATTATGAAACAATCAGGCTGTGCAAGGATGGGCGGGAAGTAGATGTTTCCGTCACCGTCTCGCCGATATTCGATTCCGGCGGTACTATCGTCGGCGCGTCGAAAATTGCCCATGACATAAGTGACAGGAAACTCGCAGAAGCCCGCGAGCAGCTGCTTATGGGAGAAGTCAACCATCGCGCGAAGAATATGCTGACGCTGGTGCAGGTGATCGCGCGGCAGACCGCCGCAAATGACGCGGAGACATTTGCGCAACGGTTCGACGAACGCATTCTCGCGCTGTCCGCAAGCCATGACGTTCTGGTCAACAGCTACTGGCAGAATGTTCCGCTGGATGAGCTCGTCCGATCGCAACTGGGGCATTTTCAGGACATATTCGGAGAGCGGATAAAATTGTCCGGCCCGTCACTCAAGATAACCGCTCCGGCTGCTCAGGCGATCGGAATGGCACTGCACGAACTCGCCACAAATGCGGCAAAATACGGAGCCTTGTCCAACGATGAGGGGGCGGTCGAGATCGACTGGAAGCTGGACGGGGAGGAGATTTCCGAACAGCGGCTGTTGCTGGACTGGATCGAGCGGGGAGGGCCGGAAGTCACGAAGCCGTCCCGCAACGGCTTCGGTTCCACGGTGATCGACCAGATATTGTCAGCGAGCATCAATGGCGAGGTGAGTCTGGACTGGTTCCCGACCGGTCTCGTGTGTCATGTGAATTGCCCCGCCGACAAGGTTCTCGACAATCTGGAAGTGTCGACCCAGAAATCGCGTGCTGCTGCCCATATGGGGCAATCCTCCACTTCGGATTCCGCGCGGATATTGGTCGTGGAAGACGAAATATTGATCGGCATGGAAGTCTCCGAAATATTGAAAGCCGCCGGATTTGAAATTTTCGGCCCCGTAGCGACGGCCTCGGGCGCGCTTGCGATATTGGAGAACCAGATGTGCGATGCGGCAGTGCTGGATATCAATCTGGGCAAAGAGACATCGGCGCCCGTCGCCGAGTTGCTGTCCCAAGCGGGTACGCCGTTTCTTTCGATCTCAGGGCGCAGCAGGGATGACCGACCAGCGATATTTGGTGGCTCCCCCCATCTGGCCAAGCCGATCCAATCCGCCCTTCTGGTTAGAGAACTCGGGCAATTGCTGGCGCCGGTGGCAAAGCCGAATCCGGCTTGAGCGGTGGGACGGTATAGGCCGGGCCGCTTGACTGTTGTTGCCATTCGCCGGACCGTCCGTCCGCGGTGGTTACGGGAGAAGTTCCTGTCGTGCTGCAAATTGTGGTTGCATTTGTGTCTGCTTCGCCTTAACGGCACGCTCATTCCACATGGAAAGCACTCATACCGGTGCCGATAGCGGTCTTTCAGGTCGTTTGAGGTTCTCAGCTTTCCAGAGGCATAACCGGATAAGGAGAAATATTATGGCGGCCCCTGTCGTCACCCTACAGCAATTGATTGAAGCCGGAGCGCATTTCGGCCACCAGACCCACCGCTGGAACCCGAAGATGAAACCGTACATCTTCGGCGCCCGCAACAGCGTCCATATTCTTGACCTTTCGCAGAGCGTGCCCCTGTTCGCACGGGCACTCGACTTTATCGCCAACGCCACTGCGGCTGGCGGCAAGGTCCTGTTCGTCGGCACCAAGCGTCAGGCGCAAGAGCCTATCGCTGAAGCAGCGCGCGCAAGCGGCCAGCATTTCGTAAACCATCGCTGGCTCGGCGGCATGCTGACCAACTGGAAAACGATTTCCAACTCGATCCGCCGGATGAAGACTTTGGAAGAGCAGCTCGGTGGCGACACCGCTGGCTTCACCAAGAAAGAAGTCCTGCAGATGACCCGTGAACATGCCAAGCTCGAGCTTTCGCTCGGCGGTATTCGCGACATGGGCGGCATTCCCGATGTTATGTTCGTGATCGATGCCAACAAGGAAGAGCTCGCCATCAAGGAAGCCAATGTTCTGGGTATCCCGGTTGTCGCGATTCTCGATTCGAACGTCGATCCCAGCAACATCGCTTTCCCGGTTCCGGGCAATGACGATGCGGCGCGGGCCATTCGCCTCTATTGCGAGTCCGTTGCTGCGGCAGCGACCAAAGGCGGCCAGGACGCTTCGGTTGCGGCTGGCGAAGATCTCGGCGCAGCAGTTGCTCCTCCGGTCGAACAGATTGTTTCGAGCGAAGCCAATGCAAGCGCAATGACTTCCGGTGAAGAAGCTGCGGTTGCCGATATTGCTGAGATCGCGGCAGAAGAACCGAAGGCTGACGAAAAGGCAGGCGAGAAAGCCTGAGCTTGAAGCTACTTTCTGCGGTCATATATTGACCGTATATTGAATTATAGGGGGCGGCATTATTGTCGCCCCACTTTCACATTTCCCGGTCAAGAAATTGAGGAACGAATAATGGCTATTACAGCAGCAGCAGTGAAAGAACTGCGTGAGCGCACCGGTGCGGGCATGATGGATTGCAAAAAAGCACTGAACGAAACCAATGGCGACGTGGAAGCAGCGGTTGACCTGTTGCGGACCAAGGGTCTTGCCGCAGCGCAGAAAAAATCGAGCCGCACCGCTGCCGAAGGTCTTGTCGGCGTCGCCGTCGAAGGCACCCGGGGCGTTGCCGTCGAAGTGAACAGCGAAACCGACTTCGTTGCGAAAAACGACCAGTTTCAGGATTTTGTCTCCAATGTGACGCAGGTTGCTCTTGGCATGGACAGCGACGACGTGGAAGCGCTGTCGGCTTCGGCTTACCCTGCCGGCGGCACCGTTCAGGAAGTTCTGACCAACAATATCGCGACCATTGGTGAAAACCAGGCCATTCGCCGGATGAAGACCGTTGCGGTATCCAGCGGGCTTGTCGTGCCTTATATCCACAACGCCGTCACCCCTTCGATGGGCAAGATCGGCGTTTTGGTTGCTCTGGAAAGCACCGCTGGTGCAGACGTTCTGGAGCCACTCGGCAAGCAGATCGCGATGCACATCGCCGCTGCATTCCCGCTGGCGCTCAACGCTGATGGCCTGGATCAGGAAATGATGGAGCGTGAACGCGCTATTGCTGCGGAAAAGGCTGCCGAATCCGGCAAGCCCGCAAATATCGTCGAAAAAATGGTCGACGGTGCGATGGCAAAATTTGCCAAGGAAAATGCACTGCTCAGCCAGATTTTTGTAATGGATAACAAGACGCCTATCGCTCAGGTCGTCGAGCAGGCCGGAAAAGACGCAGGCGCGGACATCAAGCTTACCGAATATGTCCGTTTCCAGCTTGGCGAAGGCATCGAGAAGAAAGAAGATGATTTCGCAGCGGAAGTCGCCGCCGCAGTTGCCGGCTAATCGAGCAACCGATTGAATATTTCAGGCGGTAACGCTTGGCAGCATGGCGCGGACTATCTATGGTCTGCGCCATATCTGTTTTGGGGCCGGGCATTGATTCCGGCAGGATGGGATTTGCATGAAACGACCGGCGTTCAAACGCATTTTGCTGAAGCTTTCCGGTGAGGTCCTGATGGGCTCCAGCGAATTCGGTATCGATCCGGAAACGGTCAATCGCATCGCGACCGAAGTGAAATCTGCCAAAGAGGCCGGATTCGAGCTTTGCCTGGTTGTCGGCGGAGGCAATATTTTCCGGGGTCTGGCTGCGGCGGCAAAGGGCTTCGAGCGAACCAGTGCAGACTATATGGGCATGTTGGCCACGGTAATGAATGCGCTGGCCGTCCAGAATGCACTCGAGCAGATGGGCTGCGACACGCGGGTCCTGTCCGCGATCCCGATGGCAAGCGTGTGCGAACCCTATATCCGACGCAAGGCCGTGCGCCATCTGGAAAAGGGCCGGATCGTTATCTTCGCTGCGGGAACCGGCAATCCCTATTTTACGACCGACACCGCCGCTGCACTACGCGCTGCGGAGATGGGTTGCGAAGCCCTTTTCAAAGGCACCAGCGTCGATGGCGTCTACAATGCCGATCCGAAACTCGATTCCGATGCCACGCGCTATGATGAATTGAGCTTTGACCAGGTTTTAAGTGATAATCTGAAGGTCATGGACGCCAGTGCCGTGGCGCTGTGCCGGGAAAACAAGATACCGATCGTGGTGTTCTCGATCCGGGAGCAGGGCAATCTCGCAACCGTTTTGGGTGGCGGTGGAACCGCAACCATGGTCGGAACAACCGAATAAAATAAAATCTAGAGGAAACAGCAATGGCACAATATGACAAAGCCGATCTGCAAAAAGGATGAACAGTACGCTGGAGGCGCTCAAGCATGACCTGAGCGGCCTGCGTACCGGCCGGGCCAATATCGCGCTGCTGGATACCATAACGGTCGAAGTTTACGGCTCCAAGATGCCGCTTAATCAGGTTTCTACGGTATCCGTGCCGGAACCGCGGATGCTGTCGGTGCAGGTTTGGGACAAGGCAAATATCCAGCCGGTGGAAAAGGCCATTCGCTCGGCCGGTCTCGGGCTGAATCCGATGACTGACGGTCCCAATATCCGGCTGCCTATTCCTGATCTGACCGAAGAGCGCCGCAAGGATCTGGCAAAACTCACCGGACAATTCGCAGAAAAGGCCCGCATCGCCATTCGCAATGTCCGTCGGGACGGCATGGACGACCTGAAAGCGGACGAGAACAAGAAGGAAATCAGCGAAGATGACCGGAAGCGGCTCGAAACGGAAGTCCAGAAGCTGACCGACGAGATGATTGCTGAGGCCGACAAGCTGGCGGATGCGAAAGAACAGGAAATTCTGACGCAGTGAAGCTTGCGCGTTCCAAGAACGGTTCTGCAGACCCGGTGCAAGCTGCGGCGGGGATATCCGACCCGACTTACGGTGCCCGCCACGTCGCGATCATCATGGACGGCAATGGACGCTGGGCGAAGCGCAAGCATCTACCCCGTGCCCTCGGCCACAAGAAGGGTGTCGAAGCGGTCCGCAATATTGTTCGAGTAGCCGGAAAAATGGGCATAGAAGCGATGACGCTTTACGCCTTTTCTTCCGAGAACTGGAACCGGCCGGAAGAGGAAATAAGCGATCTGATGGGATTGCTGCGGCAATATATCCAGTCGGACATCGATGAATTTGTCGAAAATGGCGTGCGGTTGAAGGTCATTGGCAATTACAGGGCGCTCGACGCCGATATCGTCGCGATGATCGACAATGCGATCGAGAAAACGGCCGGAAACGAGAAGATGACGCTCGCAGTCGCGCTCAACTATGGCGCGCAGGACGAAATGCGCCGCGCGGTCCAGCATATCGCGAGCAGAGTGAGGCAGGGCGAGATGGAGCCGGACGCGATAGGTCTCGACCATATCGCCGGTGCGCTGGATACCGCAGATCTGCCACCTCTGGATTTGCTGATCCGGACTTCCGGGGAATTGCGCCTGTCCAATTTCCTGCTGTGGCAGGCGGCTTATTCTGAACTTTATTTCACCGACACGCTGTGGCCCGATTTTGACAAGGCCGAACTGGAAAAAGCATTGCAGTCCTTCGGTGCGCGCGAACGACGCTTTGGTGGGCGCTGAATATGGCTGACCCCTCTGCTCCGGCGCCCGGCAAGGGCAGTGAACTGCAGACCCGCATAATCGTTGGTATTCTCCTGATCGGAGCGGCGCTACTGGCGGGCTATTTTGGCGGGATGACGCTCTGGTTGCTGGCCGTGCTGATGTCGCTGGGAATTATGAGCGAGTGGGCAGGGCTGACCGACCGTCGCGACAAGCGGCTGCTCGCGATGTATGCGCTGTCCGTGCCTCTCGCGATCATGTCTCCGTGGGCCGCGGGACCATCGTTTCTGGCTTTCGGCCTTATCCTGGGCGCGGCGATGTTTGTCGCGATATTCGATCGCTCGATCAAGCTTGCCGCGGGCGTGATGTACGCAGGCCTTCCGGCTCTTGCAGTCCTCTATTTGCGCGAGATCGATAATGGTATTCTTGTGATGCTGTGGACGCTCGCTCTGGTCTGGGCCACGGATATTGGCGCCTATTTTTCCGGTCGCGCCATCGGCGGACCCAAACTGGCGCCGCAATATAGTCCAAACAAGACCTGGGCAGGCCTGATTGGCGGTGTCATTCTGACAGCGGCGCTGAGTTTCGCCCTCCATGTCTATTGGGGGCTTCATTTCGGTCTGGTGCTGCTCAGCATCCCTCTTGCCGTTCTGGCGCAAATGGGCGATCTGTTTGAGAGCTGGCTCAAGCGAAAGGCAGGGGCCAAGGATAGCGGAACGATTTTCCCCGGCCATGGTGGCGTGATGGATCGTCTCGACGGCCTGATGCCCGTGGCGCCGGTCGTCGCACTGATCATGCTGGTCGATCGCTGGCCCGCATTGTCATGACCAAGTCGATCTCGATATTCGGAGCGACAGGATCGGTTGGTCTGTCGACGCTGGATCTCGTCCGTCAGCACCGCGATCAATATGAGATCATTGCCCTGACCGCCAACGGCAATGCTGCCCAGCTGGCCGCTCTCGCCAAGGAATTCTCGGCGCAGATAGCGGTGGTTGCCGACGATTCCGCCTATTCCGAACTCCGCCAACAACTGGCTGGAACATCGATCGAGGCTGCGAGTGGCCCCGATGCGCTGATTGCCGCGGCCGCGCTTGGTGCTGACTGGACAATGGCGGCGATTGTCGGTTGTGCCGGCCTGCCGCCAACGCTCGAAGCCTTGCGCTGCGGCAAGACCGTGGCTCTGGCCAATAAGGAAGCCCTGGTTTCTGCCGGAGCGCTGATGATCAACGAGGCCAGGCAAGCCGGCGCAACCTTGCTGCCCGTCGATTCCGAGCATAATGCGATCTTCCAGGCGCTGCAGGGCGGCCGGATCGATCAGGTTCGCAAGATCACCCTGACGGCCAGCGGTGGACCGTTTCGCACATGGACCCGCGACCAGATGGCCAGCGTGACGCCGGAGCAGGCGGTCGCGCATCCCAATTGGGACATGGGAGCAAAAATATCCGTCGACAGCGCGACGATGATGAACAAGGGACTCGAACTGATCGAGGCCCATCATCTCTTTCCGGTTGGTCTCGAGAATATCGAGATACTGGTGCATCCGCAATCCGTGATTCACTCAATGGTCGAATATCACGACCGTTCGACTCTGGCGCAGCTCGGATCTCCGGATATGCGGATACCGATTGCCAGTGCTCTGGCCTGGCCGGACCGGATGATGAGCAATTGCGAACCCCTTAATCTGGCAGAGATTGGCAGGCTGGATTTCGAACTCCCCGACGAAAGCCGCTTCCCGGCGACCGGCATAGCAAGAGCCGCTATCATGGCAGGCGGTGCCAAGCCTGCGATGCTCAATGCAGCCAATGAAGTCGCTGTCGCTGCATTTCTGGATGGGGCGGTTCAGTTTCTGGACATCACAGACATTGTATCACGGCTGTTAGACAGTTATAGCCCGCCAGACCCGAGCGAGTTGGCGGATATTTTTGCGATAGACAAGGAAACCCGCGTTCGGACCGAACAGCTGGTTGAGGAATTGAAGGTTTGACGGACAATCCCGGTTTTTGATTTATTTATTCTCCTTTCTGATCGTCATTGGCGTGCTCGTTTTTGTGCACGAAATGGGACATTATCTGGTCGGGCGCTGGTGTGGCGTCAAAGCAGAGACTTTCTCCATCGGCTTTGGCAAGGAAATTGCCGGTTGGACCGACAAGCGCGGAACGCGCTGGAAACTCAGCATGTTGCCCTTGGGTGGCTATGTCCAGTTCGCCGGAGACATGGATCCGGCGGGGGCCAAGAGCAAGGAATGGCTGAGCCTGCCGGCGGCGGAGCGCAATCAGACTTTCCAGTCCAAATCGCTCTGGAAGCGTGCCGCAATCGTATTTGCCGGGCCGGCGATCAATTTCATCTTTGCCATATTGATCATCATGGGTTTCGTTATCGCTTATGGTACCAGCGCAACTCTGCCGGTTGCAGATGCAATCGCTCCCAACTCAACCGCCGCCGCGATCGGCATGAAACCGGGCGACCGGATCATATCCGTCGACGGTGATGAGATTGATCTGTTCGAGGACCTGCGGCAGAAAATGATCCTGATCCCCGATCAGAATGTCGAAATTGTCTATGAGCGGGATGGTCAGCATATTGCCAAGCAGGCCACGATCGGCGTCCATATGCTGAAGGACCGGTTCGGCAACGAATATCGGCTCGGTATGCTGGGCATGTCATCCAGCAAAGTCGAATGGCGGGAGGTTAGCCCGCTTGAAGCGCCAGCCGTTGCTGTGGAAAAACGATTGGCATCGTCGACCAGATCATCACCACCCTCGGTCAGGTGATTACCGGCAAGCGTTCCATCAAGGAACTCGGCGGGCCGCTCAAAATTGCACAGGTTTCCGGCGAACAGTTCAAGCTGGGGCTGGAAAGCTTCATTCTTTTCGTCGCCCTGATTTCAATTAACTTGGGGTTCATCAACCTGCTGCCAATCCCGATGCTCGATGGAGGGCATTTGATGTTCTATGCATTGGAAGCGGTTCGGAGGAAGCCTGCCAGCCCGAGGATACAGGAATGGGCATTCCGTTCCGGCTTTGCCTTGGTCATGGTGTTCATGCTGGTGGTGACTTTCAACGATTTATCGTCATTTGGCCTGTTCCGGGCTATCTCTGGCTGATTGGCCATTGATTGACGGGCTGCATTGGGGCAGGGGGTTGCCGAAGTTGATACCTTGGTGTCGGTTTCATTTTAATTCTGGTTTATGCTGTGAAAGCGAGTTTGTCTGTGAATCATAAAAAGCGGCTTTTGCCCTTGTTAATGTGCGGCACGATTTTGAGTGGCGCAGCGGTTTCTTCGCAGGCGCTCGCGCAGGAAGCGGCGCAGGCCGTGCCAGCGGCTCCTGCCGATGATATTATCCGCTCGATTGTGGTCAATGGCGCCCAGCGACTGGAGCCGACCACGGTCCTCTCCTATATGAAATTGCGGACCGGACAGCCCTACACCCAGGAATCTGCCGACCAGGCGCTGAAGGATTTGTTCGAGACCGAATTGTTCAAGGATGTCAGCATCCGGAACAACCAGGGTGCCGTGATCATCGAGGTTGTCGAAAATCCGGTGATCAACCGTATCCTGCTGGAGGGCAACAAGCGGATCAAGGAAGACAAGATCTATCCGGAAATCCGGCTGGCGCCGCGTCAGATCTTCACCCGTTCAAAGGTGCGCGCCGACGTGGCCCGGATCGTCGAGCTTTACAAGCGCAAGGGCCGCTTCGCGGCCAATGTCGAACCGAAAATGGTGCAGCTGGACCAGAATCGCGTCGATATCGTTTTCGAGATCAATGAAGGACCCAAATCCAAGGTCCAGCAGATCAACATCATTGGCAACGAAGAATTTTCCGACGGCAAGCTGCGCGGGGAAATGGTAACCAAGCAGTCGCGCTTCTACCGTTTCTTCAGCTCCAGCGACACTTATGACCCGGATCGCCTGGCCTTTGACCAGCAGAAGCTGCGTCAATTCTATCTGACCGAAGGCTATGCCGATTTTCGCGTCATCTCGGCTGTAGCCGAACTCACGCCCGACAAGCGGGATTTCATCATCACCTATGTCGTGGAAGAGGGCGAGCGGTACCAGTTTGGGGAAGTGTCGGTCGAAAGCGACATCCGCGATTTCACGCCCGAGTTCCTGACGCCACAGCTGCCGATGAAGACCGGAGACTATTACGACGCAAAGCAGGTCGAAGACACGGTCGAGCGCTTGTCGGAAACCGCCGGCCTGTTCGGCTATGCCTTTGCCGACGTTCGCCCGCAATTTACGCGGAACAAAGAAACGCTGACCATGGATATTCTCTTCCAGGTTGCGGAAAGCGATCGCGTTTACGTCGAGCGGATCGATATCAACGGCAATACATTAACTCAGGACAAGGTCGTGCGCCGGGAATTCCGGCTTAACGAGGGCGATGCGTTCAACAGTTTCCAGGTCAAGCGCTCGGCCAACCGGATCAAGTCGCTCGGTTTCTTCCAGGAAGACCTCGAGATCGAGCAGAAGCAGGGCAGCGCCCCGGACCGGATTATCTTGGAAGCCAATGTCGAGGAAAAGGCGACCGGCGAACTGCAGCTTTCCGCCGGTTTCTCCAGCGTCGAGAATTTCATCCTCCAGGCGTCCGTGCGACAACGCAACTTCCGCGGCAAGGGTCAGGAATTGCGCGCCAGTGTCAGCTATTCGAGCTATTCACAGTCGATCGAGCTTGGTTTTACCGAACCCTATCTCTTTGACCGGAATATCGCGGTTGGTGCCGACGTCTTTCGTCGCGATCTGAACAGCTTCAACTATGTCAACAGCGACCGCCAGACCACTTTCGAGCAGCTCACGACAGGCTTCCAGATTCGTGCCGGCGTACCGATTACCGAATATCTGTCCGCCTCTCTTCGCTACGGTCTCAGTCAGGACGATGTGACGCTGGAGCCGAGTCTGTTCTTTACCGATAGCAATGCCGATGGAATTCGAGGCAACAGCGAAGCTGATGATTGTGATCCGCTGCTCGCCGGGCGTTACCTGTGTGATGCACTGGGCACGCGTACAACATCGTCGCTGGGCGCATCGCTGATTTACGATGACCGTGATAATCGTATCCGGCCAACCCGGGGTCAGTCCATCGTTGGTAGCCTCGATTTCGCCGGATTGGGCGGGAGTGTCAAATATCTCCGCGGCCGTTTGAATGCTTCCAAACATTGGCGCGTTCTGGGTGATTTTATCTTCACGGCGAAGGCAGAAGGCGGATATATCCATCCTCTGGAAAACCGTGGAAGTGAAGCGGACGGCATTGACGATATCCGTCTGACAGATCGCTTTTTCCTCGGTGAGCCACAAATTCGCGGCTTCGATATCCGCGGTGTGGGGCCACGCGTCGTACGTTCATCTACAATTCCCGGGCTGGATACCAATGGTAATCCGATCAACGAGATTGTCGAGTTGACCAACGGTACCCAGACGGACGATGCCATCGGTGGCCGTGCCTATTATCTGGGACGGGCAGAGCTGGAAATCCCGCTCGGTTCGGGCGCCAGCGAGCTTGGCCTGCGGCCTTCGATCTTTGTCGACGTGGGTGCCGTCTTCAATGTGGTTCAGCCTCTGCTTCTGACAGATGCGCAAACCCAGGCATTCAGCACCCAGGACAGTCAGGGCAACGCGTCGCCCACAGGCGCTGCGGCACCGCTCTATCTGACCACCGATACCAACGGGGCGGCTGCAACCACGTTCGATGCGACGACCAACGGGGTCGCCAACCCGATCGCTACCAGCTTCACCGAGCGCTTCTTCGGTGATTCGATCAGCCCACGCTTGTCCGTGGGTTTTGGTGTAAACTGGAATTCACCATTCGGTCCATTCCGGATCGACATAGCCAAGGCTCTGCTGAAAGAGCCGGGCGATGACACAAAACTATTCACCTTCAACGTAGGAACACAATTCTGATGACACGTTTTTTGAAAACTGCACTCACCGTTCTCGCTGTAACTGCTGCGCCCCTGGCCGTTGGTTCGGTCGCGAACGCGCAAGTTTCGGGCATTGCTACGGCAAACCCGACCCTGGCTATTGCAAAGACAAAAGCCCTTTCGGCTGCCTATGCGCAGATTGGAACGCAATATAAGTCTTATTTCGACCAGATCGATACCCGCAACAAAACCCTGAACGGACTGCGCGCACAACTGGATACGAACAACGACAAGCAACTGACGCAGGAAGAGCTCGATGCGGCGGTGAAAGCAAAAACCCCGTTTTGCAGACCATTCAGGCCGAAGAGGCCGAAATCCAGAAACTGCAGACTCCAGCCGTCATGGCCCAGATGTTTGTGGTAGAAGGCATTTTCGCCGAATATGGCAATGCCCAGCAAAAGGTGGTCTCGGACAAGAAGATCAGCGTTATCCTGGACCCGGAAGTATTTCTCTATGCTCCGTCCCAGGTTGACGTAACCAACGATATCACGGCAGCTCTTGATGCAAGAGTTCCGTCCGTCAGCACGACACCCACGGCAGGCTGGCAGCCGCAGCGTACCACCGTAGCGCTGCACCAGCAGTTGCAGCAACTTCTGGTTGCCAGTGCTCGTAATCAGGCCGCTCAGCAGCAACAGCAGCAGCCTCCCGCAGCGCAGCCGGCCAGTCGCTAGTTGATCGCTAATGACAGAGCTTCTGGATTATGATGTAACCAAGGTGATGGCGGTACTGCCGCATCGCTATCCCATGCTTCTCGTGGACCGGGTGGAAGAGCTCGTGAAGGACGAGTCGATACGGGCGGTCAAGGCGGTCACGATCAACGAAGGCTTTTTCCAGGGTCATTTCCCTGGTCGACCGATCATGCCCGGTGTGATGATTGTCGAGGCGCTGGCGCAGGCCGCCGGCGTTCTCGCCATGGAAAGCTTCGACATGGTGGGGTCAGGCAAGCTGGTTTATTTCATGGCGATTGACGGAGCAAAATTCCGTCAGCCGGTTGAGCCTGGCTGCTTGTTGTCGCTGAATGTCAAATTCGAACAAAAGCGCGCGCGCGTGTGCAAATTTTCAGGGCAGGCAATGATTGGCGACAAGCTGGCTGCAGAGGCAAGCTTTACCGCCATGATTGCGGACCCTCCCGCGGCATAGGCTTTTTCAAAAGAATCTTGCCCTTTTGTCATTCGGCGGTTAATGGGCCGCTTCCGTTAAATTTATTCGCTTTGGGTCTGGTCGGTAACCAGCCTGTTTAGGAGCCGAAAATGAAATCCGATACGCATCCAGACTATCACATGATCACCGTTCAGATGACCGATGGCACGACTTTCGAAACCCGCTCGACCTGGGGCAAGGAAGGCGACACGCTGCAACTGGACATCGATCCTTCCTCGCACCCTGCATGGACTGGCGGCAACCAGCGCCTTATGGATCAAGGTGGCCAGGTGGCCCGCTTCAACAAGCGCTTTGGTGGTCTGTCGCTCAAAAAGAGCTGATTGTTCTCGAGGCTGTTGAACAGCCTCGATATATCACCACAATTTTATCCGGCCGAGCCATGGAGACAGCAGGGAAAGCTTTTCCCGGTAAATGTCCATGGCCTTTTCCGGCGTGGTTCGGACAAATCGAATCCGCGACCCCGTAGCCAGCTGACCGATCAGATGACGGTCGGCGCGGATCACTTGCGCAATCCGGGGATAGCCTCCGGTGGTCTGGGCGTCCGGACCGAGCAGATAGGGTTGCCCGCTAGGCGGCAATTGTATTGTGCCGGGAAAAACTGCTGCGCTGGGCATATCGGCCGATTCGCTCGCGCTCAGTGCTGTTCCCTCAAGAGCGATGCCCATACGGTTGGCGCGACCGCCCGCTATATAAGGGGCAAGGCACAGGTTATCGAGCAGGCTTTCGCTGATTTGGTCCGTTTCCGGACCCGGTGTGATTCTCAAAACATGATCATAACTGAAATGCGGCCTGAGATGCTCCGGCGTGATCCGCTCTCCCGCCGTCTCCGGCGAATCCGGTGAAAATGTGATGACATCGCCATTTCCAAGCGCCCGTCCCTGAAAGCCGCCGAGCCTTGCTGCCAGATAGGTTGAACGGCCTCCAAGCAAGCTCTCTGCATGAATAGCTGCCGATATCGCCAGATAGGTCCGGCATCCCGGGCGGCTGGGGCCGATATCGATCCTGTCCCCGGCCTTGATCTCCAGCGTCCGATGCAACGGTTGCTCGTCGCCATTGATCCGGAGATATTCCGCTGCGCCGACCACCGCGAGGGAGCAGGGCTCGTTGAACCGGAAACTGGCATCGGTCAGCGCGATCTCGATTGCGGATTCGCCAAAGGATTTGGCGACCAGAAAATTCGCCAACGCCAGTGAAAGACAATCGGCGGCGCCCGCAGCGGGCATACCCAGATGCCGGTGGCCGGTATAGGGAGCACCTTGCAACGTTGTTTGCAGGCCCGCTTTCAGAACGGTGATGCTCATTCTTCCGCTTCCGTCTCCCAATTGTCGAACATGTCTTTCGAAATCGGTTCAAAGCGCACGGTTGCTCCGGCGGAGAGTAGAGCAGGCTTTTTCTGGCCGGATCGAACAGGCGAAGCGGTGTCCGGCCGATAATGGGCCATCCGCCCGGGCTGTCAAAGGAGTAGATGCAACTCTGGCGACCGATGATTCCGATCGAACCGGCCGCTACTGATTGGCGCGGAGTTGCCAGCCGCCCGATTGTGTCGCATTCCTCCATGCTCTGGAGATAGGCAAAGCCCGGCATGAAACCCAGCATGGCCACCCGCTGGGTCCGGGCTGCATGCCATTTTGGCAATATATCCAGGTCTATCCCGATTTTGTCCGCTACGAATTCCCGATCCGGGGCAAATGCCCCATCGTAGCACACGGGAATCGCCACTGTGGAGGAAGATTCGCTGGCCATGGGGGCCAGCCTTTCCATTCGTTCCGATGCTATCCGGACCGCTTCGGCGGGCGAGAGGAGGGCAGGGTCGAACTGGGCCGCTATGCTGTCGATACCAGGGACAATTTCCGTCCAGTGACCGTCGGTCGATAGCGCGGATTGTGCTGCCAGGATCATATCCCAACCGGGCAGAGAAATACTGATCCAGTCATCGCAAATATGAATAGAGTAAGTCTGTCCGGTCATAGCCCGAGCGTGCCGATCACAATGCCAGCCTGTTCCAGCGCCCTGCGCATTTTTGTCGCTGTTTCCAGAGCTCCGTCGCTGTCCGAATGGAGGCAGAGGCTTTGCGCAGGGACGGTCAGCGTTGATCCGTCCTGCGTGGTCAGTGCGGCACCGCGGGCCAGATCAAGGCCTTGCCGGATTCGCTGGTCCTCCTGTGCAATGACTGCCCCTGCTTCGCTGCGCGGAACCAGTCTACCCTCGCTTGTATATCGCCGGTCAATGAATGCTTCGGTGATAAAACCGATATTTCCCTCTGATGACGCCTGCTGGATTAGCGATCCGGCCATGCCCATTAGCGGAAGTCTGGATTGCGACGCGATGCCGACCAGCAGTCTGGCCAGATCGGGATCATCCTGGGCATCATTGTACAGAGCGCCATGCGGCTTGATATGGGTAAGCGCCACACCGACTTCTGCTGCAATCGCGGCGATGGTACGCAACTGCTCCGTCAGGCTCACAACCAGATCCGTGAGCGTGATATTCATGGAGGTACGGCCGAAACCTGCCCGGTCCGGATATGAGGGGTGCGCGCCCGGAGCGATCGCCTTGGCCTTCGCGGCGGATAGCATGGTGCGCATGCTTTTTTCCGAACCGGCATGGCCGCCGGTCGCGATGTTGCAGCTGGAGACGACATTCATGATAGCGATATCGCGAGCGATGCCGTCAGGACTTTCGTCTTCGCCAAGGTCGGCATTCAGATCGATGACACGGGTCATGGCCAGAAGCCTAGCGCGCGGGCGATCAACCGGAAACCCAAAGCGGTGGTGATCAGCAATATTGCTGCCCCGAGAATATTGGCCCGGACACCGTTGGCATATGTTCCGAGTAGCGCGCGGTTATTCGCGAGCCGAAGCAGGAAAATCGCGATGATGGGGAGTAGCAGACCATTTGCAATCTGGGCCACGAAGATCAGTTCGACCGGGCGATAGCCGAGCAACGCAGCAAACATTCCGGAGAGAATCACGATAAGTGCACCGATCCGGAAGGGCCAGCGCGAGTTGGAGGTGGTGAAAATTTCCTGCACGATATAGCCGGTGGCCAGCGGAGCGGTGATCGCAGAGGTCAGGCCCGCTGCAAAGAGCCCCGCGCCAAGCGTGATCGTTGCCAGGTTCCCGAAGAGCGGGGTAAGCTGATGGGCCATGTCGACCGCATTTTCGATCGTCTTGCCGCTGCCGAAAAGACTGGCCGCGGCGGTGGCCATTATCGTCATCGATACCAGCCCGCCGATACCGATGGAAATCCTGTTGTCCAGTTGCGCTTCGGGCATTTGTTCCTTGTTCCAACGGTCGCGCACGCTCGCCGCATGCAGGAACAGGTTATAGGGCACGATGGTAGTGCCGATGAGCGCGATTGCGGTCAACAGGCCCCCCTCCGGTACCGCAGGCACAAAACCTCGCAGCAAGGCACCGAGATCGGGTCGGATGAGCAGAAAGGTCAGGATGAAGGCCGCGCTCATCAGCAGCACCAATGCTATCAGTATATTCTCCACCCATCGCGGTTTCGAAAATATCAGCATGGCCGATGCGACGAGGGCGATGGTGATGATCACCGGCGCCATGCCGAAGGGAAGCGAACCGCCGTTTATCGCTTCAAGCCCAAGCGCAGCTCCCGACATATTGCCCGCTTCATAGGCTGCATTCCCGAGGACGAGCGCGGAAATCAGCAACAAGGCCGCCAGTGCGCGGACTATCGGTGATGTCACGGACTTCAGCATCGCCTCGGCCAGCCCAAGCTGGGTAACCAGCGCGATGCGGATGGCAAAGGACTGGAGGACGATCGTGGTAATGGTGGCGAACAGCAGTGCCCAGAGCAGCGCGAAGCCGAAATTTGCTCCGGCCAATGTGCAGGCGGTGACCGTTCCCGGGCCGATAAAGGCAGCGGAGACCATCATGCCGGGGCCGGGGCGGTAGCGAGTCAGTTTTATTGATTTGAAGGCAATAGGCTTATCCGTTCCAAGGCCAGGGTTTCTCCCGAAACCATTTGGTGATTACATATTTCGTGCCGCGCCGGACTTTCATGCCGTGGTGCAATGTCCATTCGTTGACGCTGCCATCAACATTCCGGTTGTTCCAGCACAGCAATGTACCGGTTTCCGGGGTGAAGCTCTTCTTGAACCGGGTGAAGCGTGTAGCCCCGCCGGCGTCGGGTTCGTTAAGATAGAGCATGAAGGTCCAGGTGCGCTGTCCGGAGATCGAGCAATATTTGATGAAATCCTGACCGGCGGGATCGAAAAAATCCGTATGTGCCTTGAATTCCTGACCCACCGCATAACGCTGGCCCTGCAGTGGTTCGCCATATTTCCTGTCGATATTGGCAAAGCCGCAGATCTTCGCGTCGATTTCCGCTACGAACCGGTCTTGATGATCGAGATCACAGGTTTCGCTGGTTCGAAAATAGTCGTCACCGTTCGGATCGGCAATGGTGGAGGGGCGCCGCTGCTCGTCGATCATGGCCACCAACCTGCTGCATTCATCGGAGTCTAGAAAGTTCCTGACGATGCACAATTCTATTTCCTTGCGCGGAAAGCGCTGCACCTTTCCCAGTGCGACAAGATAGTCAGCCGATGTATTGTTGGCTTGTGTCATATCACCGTCCAAAATTGCCACTAACTATCCCGCTTCACGATAAATGAATCCCTGTTGATCGCAACCGCTGTTTGCGGTTCAGGCCAGTCTGAATATAAGCGAGGACGATGGACAAAATTCCTGCCAATTCCCGCGATCGCAACGGCTTCACTCTGGTCGAGATGATGGTCGCGCTGTTCATTTTCGCGATGCTCTCGGTCGCCGGGGTGATCATGCTGCGCTCGGCTGTCGACAGCGACGAGATAACCGCAGAGAATCTGGGGCAGATGGCGGAAATGCAGCGCTTTGTTTCCTTGATGGAGGCTGACCTGAGCCAGGCCTTGCCGCGGACCTATCGCGATGATCGCGGCGACCGGATGCCGGCTTTTGCCAGCGAGAGTGGTGGAGCCGAGGCGGCCTTTTTGAAATTCACGCGGGGCGGCCAGAGCAATATCAACGGTCAGGCGCGATCCAATCTGGAGCGGGTCGAATATCGGCTGACGGACGGCAATCTGGAGCGCTGGCGATACCGGATGACCGACGGCGGGTCGATTGATCAGCCGGCGGTTCTGATCTCGAACATCGATGCGCTGGAGCTCCGCTTTCGCGACAAGCGCGGAATATGGTCGGATCGCTGGGCAACCGAGCGGCTGGCAGACTTGCCAAGGGCGATCGAGATCCGCTTCGAACAACGGGGTCGCGATTATCGCCATCTGTTCCTGGTCGGGGCCGGCTATCTGTGAACGATGTTCGGGAGATAGGAACCGCAAGAGAGCGGGGGGCGGCGCTGCTGACGGTCCTGTTGCTGGTCGCCGTGATCGCGATACTGGCGGCGCACGGGATTGACCGGCTGGCTGGCGCGACCAAGCTGGCCTCCAACGCGCGGGAACTGTCACAGGCCAAGGCCTATCTGATAGCCGCCGAATCGATCGGCATGCGTTCCGCCGAAGAGATCGTATCGCTATCGCCGGGCCGGACGATCAATGTCGGCGGCTGGAACGGCAAGGAGCAAAGCTTTCCCGTGCCGGGCGGAATCATTACGGCATCGCTGTCCGACGGCGGCAATTGCTTCAACATCAACAGTCTGGTCACGCAGCAGCAGGACGTCCTGACGGCAAGGCCGGAAGGGCTGGCGCAATTTTCGCGGCTGATGGTGATGCTGGGCATATTGGACGGCGATGCCGTTGATATTGCGGAGTCGGTCGCGGACTGGATCGACAGCGACATGGTGGCGGCCCCCCGCGGTGCGGAGGATCAATATTATCTGCAGCAGGAGACGCCCTTCCGCACGGCCAACGCATTGATCGTCGACATCAGCGAGTTGCGGACCATCAAGGGCGTGACCGACGATGTCTATGTCCGCATCGCGCCGTGGCTGTGCGCGCTGCCGACCACCGATCTGTCGCCGATCAATATCAACACGCTGCGGCCGGAGCAGGCGATATTGCTGGCCATGCTTGGCGCGCTGCCGTCCGACCTGACACCCGCCCGCCAGTTTCTCGGGGCGTCCGGAACTGGGCTATGCCAGCCTCAATGACTTCTGGGCGCAATCCTATCCGGCGAGCCTCGGCGCGACGTCCGAAGTCCAGAGCCAGGTCAAGCTGACCACCCGCTGGTTCCGCGTCGATCTCGCGGTCGAGATGCAAAGCGCGCTGGTCGAGGAGCGCGCCCTGATCGATGCGGCGCGGCAACCGGCCCGGCTGGTCCACCGCCAGCGTGGCGATGCGTTTTAATTCCAGATTGCCCCGCTAAATGCTTGACGATTGCCACCGCCTATCCCTATGGACCCCATCGCAATGCGGCTATATAGTGCGCGGCTTGTGGCGATCGTAGCTCAGTTGGTTAGAGCGCCGGTTTGTGGTACCGGAGGTCGGGGGTTCGAGACCCCTCGATCGCCCCATTTTTCCCTGAAGACGACGATGCGTTACCAGGCCATCACCACATGGCCGGGCTGCAAAGTCTTTCTTTATTTGTAATTAAATTACAGCTATGGGATATTTAATTACTCCAATTGCCAGGGATAACCGCCATGAGCGTGATGTGGGACTTGCCGGATTTTGACGACCATGAAGCGGTCCATTTTTCCATGATGCCGACAGTGGCCTCAGCGCGATTATCGCGCTGCACAGCACCCATCTCGGCCCCGGTGCCGGCGGCACCCGCTTCTGGCACTACGAAAACCGCGAAACCGCAGTAACCGACGCGCTGCGCCTGTCGCGCGGCATGAGCTTCAAAAACGCCATGGCCGGACTGCCACTGGGCGGCGGCAAGGCGGTGATTCTCGCCGACCGCAACCGGACCAAGACACCCGAAATGCTCGCCGCTTTCGGCCGGATGATCGAGTCGCTCGGCGGCCAATATGTCACCGCAGAAGATGTCGGAATCACCGCGGCAGACATGGTCGCTTTGACCAAGGAAACCAAATATGTCTCCGGCCTGCCGGTCAGCAACAGCGGAGAAGCCGGCGGCGATCCCGGACCTTTACCGCCATGGGCGTCTATCTCGGCGTGAAGGCCGCTGTAGCGCACAAGCTTGGACGCGACACTATGGACGGCGTCCATGTGGCGATCCAGGGCGTAGGCAGCGTTGGCGGCGGTCTTGCCCGTTTGCTGGCCAGGGATGGCGCGAAGCTGAGCATCGCCGATATCAACAAGGACCATGCAGCAGCGCTGGCAAAGGAAATCGGCGCAACCGTCGTCGGCCTTGACGAGGTCATGCGGATCGAGGCAGATGTATTCAGTCCCAATGCCTTGGGCGCGATACTGGATAAAGTCTCTATCGCCCATCTCAATGTTCCGATCGTTGCCGGTGGCGCCAACAACCAGCTAGCGACTCCCGGAGACGGCCAGCGAATCTTCGACCGCAACATCCTGTTTGCACCGGATTATGTCATCAACTCCGGCGGCATCATCAGCGTCGGTCTGGAATATCTCGGCGACGGCGACGTCAAGGAAGTCAATCGACGGGTCGCGATGATTCCACAGCGGCTGACCGAGATCTGGGAACAGAGCGCGGCACAAAAACTTCCGGATTCAGATGTCGCCGACAATATGGCAATGGCGTTGATCGGCCGGGGCTAGGCCCAGGCTGAACTTTACACAGTTCAATGCTTTTATTTTCTGTGACCTTTGCCTGAAAGGAACAGATTTCTGCCATTTCTGGGCCGCCATGCCGGCGCCTAGTGTGACCTTTGGATTTTCCGCCCCGGTGCGCGGAGTTTCAAAGGTCGTGTGAGCATCCTCCTTCCGTTCAAATATCAAAGAGCCTGTCCCGCGCATGGCGAAGGACAGGCCGGAAGATAGAGGATAGGGTCGACTGTAGGAAAGCAGTTTTGACGGGATGACGGAAGAGAGGCCGCGGCGACGCTCCCTTCCGTTCCATTCGTCAATATTATGGCGCGACGGCAGCCTTGATCTTCGACCAGCTGACCAGCTTGAAATTCTGCGTGCCGCCTTCATTTGCGCCATCCTGCATCACCATCAGGCCTTCGGGATAGGCCGGACCGAAATCGCCCAATATGACTTCGATCCCGTCCGTTTCCGACGTGCCGTCTATGGCGCCATCGACCAGGCGGAAGCGGTTCACATAGGCGCCCGTGATCAGGTCATAGAGCACATAGGCATTGTCGCCTTGGCTGGAGGCGACCAGATAGCCGCCGGTTTCTCCGCTTGGCGCGAGTGCCAGTCCTTCGACATCGGCGACCAGTTCTTTGCCATTGATATTGGCAAAGCGCTGCGGCTCGAAATTGTCGGCATTCAGATCGAACAGCCATATGCCGCTATTCTCTTCGCCGACATAAAGCCGCCCGGTGCGGTCATCGACGACGCAGCCCTCTGGTTGCGTCGCCAGCTTGTGTTCGCGGCTGATGGTCGCGCTCGGCGTGCTGCCTTCAAAGGAGAGGGTGATCTCGCGGACAAAGCCGCTTTTCTCGATCATATAGGCGAAGGTCTCGCCGCCGCTGTCTTGACCGAAGCAGAACCCATAAGCTTCGCCGGGACCGGCGGGATATTTGCCTAGCAAAGTCAGTTCCGCGGATTCGGGATCGAGCCGGTAGAGACCGATATGCGCGTTGGCGCGGTCGTTGCGGATGCTCGCGCCGACCAGCACAGTCTTCTCGCCACCGATCATGACTTCGCGCAGATCGACATTGTTCAGTTCGCCTTCCGGCAGGAAGGATTTCTTGCTGCCATCCAGACCGTAGACATAGAGACCGGCGCGCTTGTCGGTCCCGATGATCAGGCTGTTTGCCGGGTCCCCGGCATTGCGCCAGATCGCCGGATCGTCGGCTGCATCGCGGTTGACGGTGCCGACCGGAACGGTTTCCGCGTCGGCCGTCAGTGCGAGCGTCGGCGCTGAAGAGACTGTACCGGAGGGGGTTGCGCAACCGGACAGAGCGAGGCTGCCGAGCAGCAGAGGGGAGAGTATATTTTTCATCACATCGTTATCTTTGCGCCAAATTTGAAGGTCGAGCCATATTCTTCATATTGCAACAGCCGCTTGCGCGTATCGAAATTCTGATAGGCGAAATATTTGGCATTGTTGATATTGATCCATTCGGCGAACAACCGGATATTCTTGTTCAGCTTGAACTTCACGCTGGCGTCGAGCTGGAAATGATTGTCGACATAGCGGTCCTCGCTGGCTTCCGCGCCGAGTTCGTCGAGATAGCGGTCCCGATAGGTGCCTGCGAGACGAAAATCGAACGGGCCTTTCTCGTAACCCAGTACCGCGTTGAACGTGTGCTTGGAGCTGCTCGGCAGAGTGATGCTGCGCAGATCGGTGATATCACCGTCCGTCGGCACCGTGCCGGTGGCATCGGTATAGGTATAGTTGAAGTTGACGAGAAAGCCGTCGAGCGGATCGGGCAGGAAATTGAGTGCCTGCGCAAAGCCTAGTTCGATACCGAAGACTTCGGCGCTGCTACCGTTGATCGGGATGGTCGCCTCGTCAAAGTCTATGCCGAAGCGGGTGCCGTTCTCCTCAAGCGATTCGACGATGAAATTCTTGATATCCTTGTAGAACAGGTTCGCCGTCAGCGCGCCGTTCGAGCTGAAGTAAAATTCGGCGGACGCATCGAAGTTCCAGGCTTCGTAAGGCAGCAGGTCGGGATTGCCGAATTCGCCTTCGCGCTCGTCATCGTCATTCTGTTCGACAGCGAAACGGGGGGCCAGATCGGACAGATTGGGTCTCACCACGCTGCGATAGCCGGCGGCGCGCAATACCAGATTGCGCTGCGGTTCGAAGCGGATATTGAGGCTCGGCAGCCAGTCGTCATAGCTGCGCGAGAAGCTGTTGGGCGCGACCACGACTGTGTCTTCGGTAAAGGTCACGCCGCCAAAGGTTGCGTCTTCCTCGACCAGGGTCACCGTGTTGGCGGAAATGACATTTTCCGTGCGTTCGAAGCGCACACCGCCGATGACGCGCAGCTTGTCGCTGTCCCAGCGACCGAGCAGATAGCCGGCGTAAATATCTTCTTGGTTCACATAGTCGGAAACAGCCGAATCAAACTGGCTGTCGATTTCCTGAAGTTCGAAATCGCCGAAATTGGCGCGGAAATATTCGGTCGGACCGCTATGGCTGGCAACCGGACCGAGATCGGTGATACGATAGGTCTGGGTACCCAGCACATCGGCCAGTGTGTAAGTGCCGGTGCTGTCTTCGTAAAATTCAACGTCATTGTCGTAGCGTTTTTCGCGCCAGCGGCCCTTGAAGCCGGCCTGCACGGTGAAATCACCATTGCCCATCGCGAACTGGCGGGAGACGTCCAGCTTTGCCGAAAATTCCTCGTCCTCTGCCGCCGACAGAGCGGTCAGTTCGACATCGTCCAGCTCATATAGACCAGGGTCGTTGGCCAGGGCAGAACCGGAAGCGTAGCTGTAAGTCGGGATGCGACCGTCCGCATAATCGAACAGGACGCTGAGCCCGTCGTCTTCGAACTTGTTGGAAAAGGTCGTGGGGTCGAGCGAACCATCTTCATTCTCGCTCGATTTCGACCAGCTGCCCGAATATTCAACTTTCCAGGGACCGGTTTCGGTCTTGCCGCCGAGCACGACGGAACGGATCTTCTGGCTTTCCATGCGGTCCTTGATGTCCCGTTCGATCTCGATTTCACCGTCGGCGTCGTCGAACAGAGCGCTGTTGGCGTCGCCGCTGCTGGCTTCCTCGTCGAGCTTGAAGGTCGTGCGTCCGCGAAATTCCTGATCATCGAACTGGCTGTAGATGCCGCGCACATAGAGTTCGGTGCTGTCGCTGGCGCGGAAATCGAAGGACAGCGAGGCGCTGATCCGTTCGCGTTCGACGTCATAGTCGCGGTACTGGACCTCCTCGGCATAGACGACGCCGTCATCATTGACGTCCCAGCCTTCGGCTTCGATATTGTCGGTCTCGAACTTGCGCTTGTAATAGGACAGGCCGCCCGCGACGCCGATATTGTCGGTCAGACGGGTCGAGAAATCGATGCTGCCCTTTGGTGAAACATGGCCGGCATAATCATTGTAGCTGCCTTCGATCTTGCCGGTCAGCAGGTCTTTCTTGCGGTCAAAGGCGCTGACCGTCTTGATCTCGATCGAGGCGCCGATCGTGTCGCCGTCCATGTCGGGGGTCAGTGATTTCTTGATTTCGATCGATTCGATGAGGTCGCTGGAAATGACGTCGAGCGCGACCGAGCGGACATCGCTTTCGGGCGAGGGGATGCGCACACCGTTGAGCGAGGACGCGTTCAGATTGGGGTCGAGGCCGCGGACCGATACGAAGCGGCCTTCGCCCTGGTCGTTGAGGATGTTGACACCTGGAACGCGGCGGAGCGATTCAGCGACATTCTGGTCGGGAAACTGGCCGATCGCATCCCGGGTCAGGACCGAGGAAACACCATCGGCCTCGCGCTTGCGGGAAAGCGAACTGGCCTGGTTGGCACTCTGGCCGATGACCAGGATTTCCGTGCCTGCACCGCTTTGCAGCAGTATATTGGCGACAGTGGGGCTGGCGTCGCTGATCGTGATGCTGGTCTGGCTGGTGTCCGCGCCGATATAGCGGGTCTCCAGCGTATAGGTGCCGGCCGGCACATCGGGGAAGCGATAGCTGCCGTCGCGACCGGTGGTGACCACCCGGTCCAGCTCGACGATGCGGACCTGGGCCGCCTGCAAGCCTCTGGTTTCGCTGGAGTCGCTGACCACGCCGCTCACCGTACCCGCCGTAGCGACGCCCGGCAGAGCCAGCAGGACAGCCGCCGATCCGATTAGTAACTCTTTGCGAAACTTAGATATTCTGGCCATGATGCCCTCCGGTAAATCTGATGTACCGGGCCTCTAGGCGCTAATTGTGAAGGGAAATGACCGTTTCGAAGACTCCGGGATGAATCTTTATTGACGGTTTCGTGACACGCGCGGAAAAGCCTGCGCCATATCGCTGCTGCTGGCCTTTTCGGAACGGCGGTCCGGGCTGTCAGCGATCCTGGCCAGTGTCGGACAGAAGCGCTGCGCGCGGACGGGGAGGTTTTTCAAATCCGTTCAGGCCCAGCCACCATTGCAGGGCGATGATCGCGCCTTTGGCCGGTTGCAGCAGGGCGGCTATCAGGCAAGCGCCATGATGATTATGATCAGCAGATTGGTCCACATGGAGAAGGCAGTCTCGTTGATCATGAAGATGATGACGGGCGCGAGTATATGGCCGGTGACGATGATCGCCACATAGGCGGGGAAATCATCGGCCTGTTGCGCGGTCCAGTCCTGGCCACATAGCGGGCAACGGTCGACCGGCTTGAGCAGCCGGGGAAACATCTTGGCTTTACCGCAGCTGGGGCAGCGGCCGAGCAGGCCGCGCGTGAAGGCCTCGGACGCCGATTTCGGCAGCGCCGGGGCGACAGATGCTTCCGGTAGCGTGGGAGAGGCTTCGTCGCGGTTGCTCATGTCGTCGACGATCCTGTCGAGCAAAGTCTCAAATCCGGCCATTCACCTTGTCCTGTCTATATGTCTGAGCCGCAGAGGCCGGCGTTGATGAATATTCTCTATACACCATCAGGATAAATTGTTAATACTGATATTTGATGTATAATATATCAATAGGGATAGATTGATGATCACGTCACAACAGATGCGGGCCTCTCGCGCCCTGCTGGGGATCGATCAGCGGCAACTGGCCGGCCTGGCTGGCCTGTCATTGCCGACGATCCAGCGCATGGAAGCCTCGGACGGGCAGGTGCGCGGCGTGGTCGACACGCTGGTCAAGGTCATCGGCGCACTGGAAAACGCCGGGATCGAGCTGATCGGGGAAAATGCGCCAAGCACCGGTATCGGTCGCGGCGTGCGGCTGCGCGAGACGACGGGAGGCAAGGCGGCAAGCGCAGTGGGCTCGATCCTGTTCGATCAGGCGGGGTCGGACGCGGCAACCGAATAGAGGCTCGGCCGATGAACAGCTTCACGCCCAAAATTTTCACGACGATGCGCGAAGGCTATGATTTCGGCCTGTTCAAGGCTGATGCGGTCGCCGGTCTGACCGTCGCGATCGTGGCGCTGCCCCTGTCGATGGCACTGGCAATCGCCAGCGGTGCCTCGCCCGACAAGGGGCTGGTCACCGCGGTTATCGCCGGCTTCCTGATCTCCTTCCTCGGCGGTTCCCGGGTGCAGGTTGGCGGGCCGACCGGCGCCTTCGTCGTGGTCGTGTTCAATGTCATCGCCCAGCATGGCTATGACGGCCTGCTGATCGCGACATTCATGGCGGGGCTGATCCTGATCGCCGCGGGGGCGTTCAAGATCGGGCGGCTGATCAAGTTCATCCCGCATCCGGTGGTCACCGGCTTCACCGCCGGGATCGCGGTGATCATTGCCTCCAGCCAGGTGAAGGATTTTCTGGGCCTGTCTCTGGAGACGGTTCCGTCGGAATTTCTGCCGAAATGGCAGGCCTATTTTGGTGCCATGTCGACGGTGCACATGGCGACCCTGCTGATCGGTCTCGGTGCTTTCTGCGTGATTATCGCGCTGAAACGATACGCGCCGAAGCTGCCGGGTTTCCTGATCGCGCTCGTGCTGGCCTCGATCGTGGTCGCGCTGCTCAAGCTGCCCGTCGATACGATCGGGACGCGCTTTCCGGATATGCCGGTGACCCTGCCGATGCCCTCGCTGCCCGTCGTGACCTGGGCAAGGGTCGCGGAATTGCTGCCTTCGGCTTTCACCATCGCCTTTCTCGCGGGAATCGAAGCTTTGTTGTCAGCTGTGGTCGCTGACGGGATGACCGGCACCCGCCACCGGTCCAACCAGGAGCTGATCGGGCAGGGCGTCGCCAATCTCGGTTCGGTGGCCTTTGGCGGACTGCCCGCGACCGGGGCGATTGCGCGGACCGCGACGAATATCAAGGCGGGCGCGAAGACGCCCGTGGCCGGCATGATGCACGCGCTGTTCATTTTGCTCTTCATCCTGCTGGGCAGCAGCCTGATGGCCTTTGTGCCAATGGCCGCGCTGGCGGCGATCCTGTTCGTCGTCGCCTGGGGCATGTGCGAGATCGACCGGTTCATCGCGCTGCTGCGCATGCCCAACAGCGACCGCGCGGTTCTGCTGCTCACTTTCGGGCTGACGATATTGGTCGATCTGACCGTGGCGATCGGCGTCGGGGTCACCTTGGCGTCGCTGTTGTTCATGGCGCGGATGAGCGAGACGGTGCAGCTGGAGAACGGCAATGGACCCGATCCGGATGATGATGCCGATGACCTGAGCCAGCGCGACGATCTCCCGAGCGGCGTCGAGGTGTTCCGGATCAGCGGACCGGTGTTTTTCGGGGTGGCGGGTGAATTGCTCGACGCGATGCGCAAGATCGGACGGACGCCCAAGGTCATCATCTTGCGGATGCGGCTGGTGCCGATGCTCGATGCCAGCGGCGTGACGATGATCGAGGAATTTATCGAGCAGGCCCGCGTCTCCGGCGCCAAGATCATCCTGTCCGGCGTGCAAGCGCAGCCGCGGGAAATGCTCGGGCGGATCGGCCTGGTGAACGACGATCTGGCGGGCGTCTATTTTGAAGATGATTATGCTGCCGCGCTCCGCCTGGCCGAGCAATTGACGATGATCACTATCCACTAGCCGGGCAGGCGGAAAAGGCGAGGACGGTCTCCGGGACCCGTCTCGTTACCGGTTTTGCGACCGCGCAGCTGCCCGCAATACGGAAAAACGCTTGTCGCCTTGCCGCGCTTCTGCCATCGAAAGCCGCGATTGATGTTGAACATCCGTAACCGAGGCAATATCGCTTTACCCATGCACGCCTATGCCAATCCCACCCGCTTCCTGTCACTTGCCAGGCCGCTGACGCCGTTTTTGCTTTTCGGCGGGATCGCCATGGTCCTGCTTGCCTGCATCTGGGGTCTGTGGGCGACGCCGGCCGAGCGGTTGCAGGGCGATACGGTGAAGATCATCTTTGTCCATGTGCCAATGGCGTGGCTCGGCATGGCCGGATGGTCCGGCATTGCGATTGCCAGCATCTCCGAACTGATCTGGCGGCATCCGCTGGCCTCGCACGCGGCGCGCGCGATTGCGGTCCCCGGAGCATTATTCACTCTGCTATGCCTGATCACCGGCGCGATCTGGGGGCGTCCGGCATGGGGCACCTGGTGGGTCTGGGACGGCCGCCTGACCTCGATGCTGGTGCTGTTCTTTCTCTATCTCGCCTATATCGTGCTGGCCAACGAGACCAGCAAAGGCAAGGGACAGAGCCGGATTGCCGCAATTTTTGGCGTCGTCGGCATTATCAATCTGCCGATCATCCGTTTTCGGTTGAATGGTGGGAGACCCACCATCAGGGCACGAGCATCAGTATCATGGGCAAATCCACGATCGATACGCTCTATTTATGGCCTCTATTGGTTTCGGCTATAGGTTTCTCTCTCTTGTTCGGCGCGATTGTGCTTATGCGGATGCGAGCCAGTCTGGCGCAAACCAAAGTCGATGCGCGGCTGAAAAGGATGGCAGCAGAATGAATCATTTGCCCTTTGTGATTGCATCCTATGCGTTTGTGCTGTTGGGCACAGCCTTGGTCGTGGCGCATAGCTATCTGGCGATGCGCAAAGCGGAAGCAAAGGCAGATCAGTTGAGCAAGCGGAAATGAAAGCAAAGCATCAAAGACTGACACTGGCGCTGCTGGCGGTGGTTGCACTGGTCGGTGCCGGGTTGCTGGCGGCTTATGCGCTGCAGGATCAGGCCAGCTATTTCTACACGCCATCCGATATTGCCCAACAACAGCCGCAAGCAGGCGCGGCCATCCGTCTGGGCGGCATGGTGGAGGAAGGTTCTATCCAGCGATCGGCCGATGGGGTTACCGTGCAGTTCATCGTGCAGGATGCCGGCGCCCGTCAAAAAGTCACCTATACCGGCATCACCCCGGATCTGTTTGTCGAAGGATCGGGCGTTGTCGCCGATGGCCGGCTCGATGCCAATGGCATGTTTGTCGCCGAGACCTTGCTCGCCAAACATGACGAAAATTACATTCCGCGCGAGCTGGAAGGCATTGATATGACATCCAGCAAACAAGTAACCGAGACGCTGGTCCAATGATCGCCGAAACCGGTCTGATCGCGCTCTGGCTGGCCGCCGCGCTGGCGCTGCTGCAATTTGCGCTCGGGGCCATTGGCCTGCGGGCGGAGCGGGACGATTATTTTGCCGCGATCCGTCCGGTTGCGGTGGCCCAGGGCCTGTTTGTCAGCCTCTCCTTCCTGCTGCTGATTTGGCTGTTCCTCCGCTCCGACATGTCGGTCCGGCTGGTGGTGATGAACAGCGCTTCGGTAAAGCCGTTGCTCTACAAATTTGCCGGGACCTGGGGCAATCACGAAGGATCGATGCTGCTCTGGGTCACGGTCATGGGGCTGGCCGGTGCGTTTATTGCGCTATTCGAACGGTCGCTGAACAAAAGAACCCTCGTGGCGACGCTGGCGGCGCAGGCATTTATCAGCCTGGGCTTTTACGCATTTCTGCTGGTGTCTTCCAATCCGTTTGAGCGGATGTTCCCGGTACCGGCGGACGGGCAGGGGCTTAATCCGCTGCTGCAGGACCCCGGTCTCGCCTTCCATCCGCCGACGCTCTATTTCGGCTATGTCGGACTCTCCGTAGCATTTTCCTTCGCGGTCGGCGCGATGATTACCCGCGATGTCGGAGCGGCTTTCGCCAAGGCAATGCGGCCCTGGGTGCTGGGCGCCTGGATATTCCTGACGCTGGGCATCACGGCGGGCAGCTACTGGGCCTATTACGAGCTGGGCTGGGGCGGCTGGTGGTTCTGGGACCCGGTCGAAAATGCCTCGCTCATGCCGTGGCTGGCGGCGACCGCCCTGCTTCATTCGGTCACAGTGCTGGCAACCCGCGACAGTCTGCGCGCCTGGACGCTGATGCTGGCTGTGGTCGCATTTTCCATGTCGATGATCGGGACTTTCCTCGTGCGCTCCGGTATATTGACCAGCGTGCATGCTTTTGCGGTTGATCCCGAACGCGGCAGCTTCATATTGGCCTTGCTCGCCATCTATATTGGCGGAGCCATGGCCTTGTTCGCGCTGCGCGTCGGTACGGTGAAGGAAGGCAAGCGGTTTGAACTGGTCAGCCGGGAAGGCGCGCTGGTTGCCAATAATCTGCTTCTGTCCGTGATTTTGGCGCTGGTGTTTATCGGCACGCTCTATCCTTTGCTGGTCGAGGCGGTGACGGGGGACAAGCTGTCGGTCGGGCCGCCCTATTTCAATCTCGCAACGGGTCCGCTGGCGCTGCTACTGGTCGCCGTCATGGCGGCAGGGCCGTTGCTGCGCTGGCGACGCGATAATCTGAAAGCCTTACTGAACCGCATTTCGATACCGATATTGGTCACTGCCGCCGCTCTCTTTGCGCTGGCCCTGTTCACCACCGGCATGTCGATCCTCGCGCTGCTCGGGCTGGCGCTGGCTGCGGGTGTTGCCGTTGCCAGCTTCGCGCCGCTGTGGAAGCGCAATCTGCGCCGCACGCCGCTGCACACTTATGGCATGGTCATCGCCCATTTCGGTATCGCGGTGGCGCTGGTCGGCATGGCGTGCGAAAGCAGCTTTACCGAAGAGCGACTGGTCGCGGCACAGCCGGGTGACGACATCACCGTCAACGAGTGGAAATTGAAATTCGAGGCCATCGAGCCGATGGCCGGACCCAATTGGACCGCGCTCGAAGGCCGGATAACGGCGCAATATGGCGATGGAGCGATTCACGAGATCACGCCGCAAAACCGGATGTTCGCCGCGGCCCAGACCCAGACCAGCGAAGCGGCGCTGCTGACTCGCTGGAACGGACAGCTCTATGTCGTGCTCGGTGATGGCGACAGCGAAGGACGCTGGCAGATACGGGTCTGGTGGAAGCCGTTCGTCACCCTGATCTGGTATGGCGGCATATTGGTCGCGCTGGGCGGCTTTCTGGCGATGGTCGGCCGTTTGCGGCGCGGCTATAAACAGCGCAAGCAGCGCGAATTTGTCGAGGCGACACTGTGAATCGCTGGCTGCTCTGGCTGCCGCTGGTGCTCTTCGGCCTGTTCTTCGCCGCGGTTGCGACCGGCCTGATCATGCCGAAGGATAATATTATCGAGAGCAAGATGGTCGGCAAGCCGATGCCCGCCTTCGCTTTGCCAGCGGCAATCGAGCAGCGACCCGGCTTGAGCAGCAATGATCTGGTAAAAGGCAAGCCGACCTTGCTCAACATCTTCGCCAGCTGGTGTGTGCCCTGCATCGCCGAGGCGCCGCAGTTGCTGGAATTGCAGAAAGCCGGCGTTGAAATCAACGCGATTGCCAGCCGAGACACGCCGGAAGATATCGCCAATTTCCTGAACCGCTGGGGCAATCCCTATACGCGGATCGGCACCGACACGACCAGCAAGGTGCAGCTCGAACTGGGCTCATCCGGTGTGCCCGAGACCTTCGTCATCGACGGCAATGGTATCATCGTTCACCAGCATATCGGTGATATCCGGCAAGAAGATATCGACAAGCTGCTGGAACTGCTGGAGGATGCGGGATGACGAGATTTCTGGTCCTGCTCTGCCTTTGCCTGGCCGCTCCGGTTGACGCGCAAACCGGCCTGCCGCCCGCACCTTATGCCGACCGGCAGTTGGATGATCCCTCGAAAGAGGCCGCCGCGCGCGATCTGATGGAAGAATTGCGCTGCCTGAAATGCCAGAGCCAGTCGATTGCCGACAGCAATGCACCGATGGCGGGCGATATGCGCAGTCAGGTGCGGGAACGCATCGCCGCTGGCGAAACGCCCGAGCAGGTCCGCAGCTGGCTGATTGAACGCTATGGAAACTGGGTATCCTATGATCCGCCGATATCCTCGGCCGTAACCTGGCCGCTGTGGATCGCGCCGATCATTCTGCTGCTGGCTGCCCTGTGGCTGGCGCGCGGACGGTTCCGCAAACATCGGGGCGACGAATAATGGGCTGGATCATTCTTCTTCTGCTGGTGCTTGTTTGCGCCGGCGCCTTGATCGCATTGGGCAAAATGTCCCGCGCCACCTACGAAATAACCGGTGCGGCACTGTTGCTCGGGGTGGCCGGATACGCCTGGCAGGGGCATCCCGGCATGGCCGGCGTGTCGGTGGAGCCGACGGAAAAACCCAATAGCTTCGATGACGACAGCATCGATGCGCGCAACGACATGGGCGAACGTTTCGGAACCGCGCGGGAATGGCTGGTCTTTTCCGACTCCCTCAACCGGGCCGGAAAACATGGTGCGGCTGCCAATTATCTGCGCAACGGGGTGAAGGAACATCCCGAGGATCCCGATCTATGGGTCGGCCTCGGCAATGCGCTGGTGGTCCATGCAGACGGCGTCATTACGCCGGCGGCGCAATTCGCCTTTCAGAAAGCCGCCGATCTGTCGCCGGAACATCCCGGCCCGCCATTCTTCCTCGGACTGGCATATGCGCAGTCGGGCAAGATCGATCAGGCCCGGGCTATCTGGACCGAATTGCTGGAAAGAAGCAGTGCGGACGCGCCTTGGCGCGCGGATCTCGAGTCGCGGCTGGCGACCATGGAAAAGTTGCAACCATCGCTTCCGATGCCGCCGGAGACCCCTGCAGGGCAGTAAAAAGCTTGCATTTTGAATGGGTTGATATTCGCGGGCAGTCGGTTTGTTGCACCTGCTAAAAGCCGGTGCTAAGCGCTCGCGCTTGCTGAAAACAATGTCAGTAAACAGTTTGTTGTGTCCAAATTGATCGGGGTACGCCTTAACGGCCAACCAATGTCTGCAGAACCAACCGAAAGCGCAGCAGCGCAAGGCAGCACGGTGCAAACCCATGGCTCGCCCCAGCGCAACACTGCCATTGCAAAACTGGCCGCGGGCGCGATTGGCATCGTGTTCGGCGATATCGGCACGAGTCCGCTCTACGCTTTTCGCGAGACGTTTATCGGAGCCCATCCGCTGGAGCTGGACCGGATCCATGTTCTCGGTGTCGTCAGCCTGATATTCTGGTCGATGACGCTGGTGGTGACGATACAATATGTCAGCATCACCATGCGCGCGGACAACAAGGGGCAGGGCGGCAGCCTTGCGCTGGTTGCGCTGATTTCCGGCGCCATGCGACGATCGAAATATGGTTGGCTGGCGATTTTGCTGGGCGTATTTGCGACGGCGCTGTTCTACGGCGACAGCATGATCACGCCGGCGATTTCGGTGCTCTCGGCGGTCGAGGGTCTGACGGTCGTGCAGCCGGGCCTCGGCCATCTGGTCATTCCGATCGCGCTGACGCTGCTGATCTTCCTGTTTCTGTTGCAGTCTCGCGGGACCGCGAAAATCGGCGCCTTGTTCGCGCCGGTGATGTTCGTCTATTTCACCGTGATCGGCACGTTGGGGATCATCCAGATTGTCCAGCATCCCTCGATTCTGATGGCGTTCAATCCCTGGTATGCGGTCCAGTTTTTCATAACCGATGGTATCAAGGCATTTCTGGCGCTCGGTTCGGTGGTGCTGGCGGTTACCGGTTCGGAAGCGCTGTTTGCCGATATGGGGCATTTTGGCAAAAACCGATGCGCGTCGCCTGGTATGGGTTCGTCATGCCGGCCTTGCTGTGCAATTATTTCGGGCAGGGCGCGATGATCCTCTCGCTCGATGCCGCCGGGGCCGCTGCAGCCATTGAAAGCCCGTTCTTCATCATGGCACCCGAAGTGCTGCGCCTGCCGCTCGTGATATTGGCGACCATGGCGACCTTCATCGCCAGCCAGGCCGTGATATCCGGATCCTTCTCGGTCACCCACCAGGCGATCCAGCTTGGCTTCATTCCCCGCCTGACGATCAAGCATACCAGCGCGTCGGAAGCCGGCCAGATTTACATCCCGTTCGTCAACTGGGCGATCATGATCGCGGTGATCCTGCTGGTGCTGACCTTCCAGAGCTCTAGCAACCTGGCCTCGGCTTACGGAATCGCGGTTACCGGCGCGATGTTCATCGACACCTGCCTGCTGGCCATCGTGATGATCGTGCTGTGGAAATGGAAGCTGTGGATCACCATCCCGTTGCTGGCGGTATTCTTCATCGTCGACGGTGCCTATTTTGCCGCCAACCTGACCAAGGTTCCGGACGGCGGCTGGTTCCCGCTGGCTGTCGGCGGCGTCGCCTTCATCATCCTGACGACCTGGGCCAAAGGGCGCCAGATCATGCGCAAGAATATGGCGGAAGCAGCCATGCCCATCGAAATCTTCACGAAATCGGCCGCCAACAGCGCGACGCGGGTGCCCGGCACGGCCATTTTCATGGCCTCCTCTTCCGCAGGTGTGCCCTCGGCGCTGCTGCACAATATCAAGCATAACAAGGTCATCCACGAGCGGGTTGTGATCCTGACCGTGAATATCAAGGACGTGCCGACCGTGGCGCCGCACAAACGCTGCGAGGTGAAGGATCTGGGTCATGGCTTCTATCGCCTCATCCTCCATTTCGGATTCATGCAGGAAACCGACGTTCCCGAGGCGCTGAAACAGGTCAAGGGCTGCGGCATGGAATTCGACATGATGACCACCAGTTTCTTCCTGTCCCGTCAGACCTTGCTGCCGTCGAAGAAACCGGAAATGATGATCTGGCGCGAAAAACTCTTCGCCTGGCTGCTGCGCAACGCGGCGACCGCGATGGAATTTTTCAAACTGCCCAGCAACCGCGTGGTGGAACTCGGCAGCCAGATGGAAATCTGACGGGCGGACAAGCTGGTATCTTGATGCTATTTCAGGACGTTATTGGACACGGTTAAGGCCGCATATTTTTTCTTCCGGAAAGAGCCCCCGCCCTTCGCAGGGACAGGCTGCTTCGTCACGCTGCGCATGACGCGGCGCGTCAAATATTTGGTGGCCTATCATGGCGCTCTCTACTAAATAGCGGCCATCCCGATTCTAACGACAGGAACAGCCCATGCGCGTTGCCATTGCCTCCGATCACGCCGCCCTCGATATGAAGGCCGTGCTGGTGGACTGGTTGCAGGAGGCAGGCCACGAAGTGAGCGATCTGGGACCGATGACCGCCGACAGCGTGGACTATCCCGATTATGGCTACAAGCTGGCCCAGGAAGTGGCGTCTGGCCGTGTTGAACGCGGCGTGGCGCTGTGCGGATCCGGGATCGGCATTTCGATGGCGGTCAACCGCAATCCGGCCTGTCGCTGTGCGCTGGTCTCCGAAGGCCTTTCGGCGAAACTCTCGCGCGAGCATAATGACGCGAATGTCATCGCCATGGGCGCAAGGCTCGTCGGTATCGAAATCGCGAAAGACTGTCTCGACATCTTTCTGAATACCCCATTTGGCGGCGACCGGCACCAGCGCCGGGTCGATAAATTGTCCGCCCCCCAAGCCCAAGGAGCAAGCGCATGAGCAACGTCGCCGATATTCAGGATATCCGCCAGACCGGTTTCTTCGACTTTTCGGTGGACGAGAGCGATCCGGCGATTGCCGGAGCAATCAACTCGGAACTGGTCCGGCAGCAGAACCAGATCGAGCTGATCGCTTCTGAAAATATTGTCTCCAAGGCGGTTTTGCAGGCACAGGGGTCTGTCTTCACCAACAAATATGCCGAGGGCTATCCCGGCCGCCGCTATTATCAGGGCTGTGCGCCATCGGATGATGTCGAGACGCTGGCAATTGAACGCGCGAAGCAATTGTTCGATTGCGGCTTCGCCAATGTGCAGCCGCATTCGGGCGCGCAGGCCAATGGCGCGGTGATGCTGGCGCTGGTCAAGCCGGGCGATACGATCCTTGGCATGTCGCTCGACGCGGGCGGTCATCTGACCCATGGCGCGAAACCGGCGCAATCGGGCAAATGGTTCAACGCCATCCAATATGGCGTCAATGATGACGACCATCTGATCAATTACGAGGAAGTCGAGGCTCTGGCCAAAGAGCATCAGCCGAAACTGATCATCGCCGGTGGCTCCGCCTATCCGCGTGAAATCGATTTTGCCAAGTTCCGGGCGATCGCCGATGCTGTCGGAGCCATGTTCATGGTCGACATGGCCCATTTCGCCGGACTGGTTGCCGCCGGACTGCACCCCAGTCCGCTGGATCACGCCCATGTCGTTACGACCACCACCCACAAGACCCTGCGCGGGCCGCGTGGTGGCATGATCCTGACCAACGACGAAGCGATTGCCAAGAAGATCAACTCTGCGGTTTTCCCCGGTCTGCAGGGCGGCCCACTGATGCACGTGATTGCGGCCAAGGCGGTTGCCTTTGGCGAAGCGCTGCGTCCGGAGTTCAAAAGCTATTCGGCAGCAGTTATCGAAAATGCCAAGGTCTTGGCGGCCACACTCAAGGAACGCGGCGCCGATGTCGTCGCTGGTGGCACCGACACTCATCTGGCTTTGATCGATCTGTCGCCGCTGGGGATCACCGGGCGTGACGCCGACGAAGCGCTCGAACGGGCCGGCATCACCTGCAACAAGAACAGCATCCCCAACGATCCGCAGCCGCCGATGAAGACCAGCGGTATCCGCGTCGGTTCTCCTGCCGGTACCACGCGTGGTTTCGGTCCGGCGGAATTCCGGATGATCGGCGACATGGTTGCCGACGTGCTCGACGGACTGCGCGAAAAAGGCGAGGGCGGCGACCCTGCCGTCGAAGCGACGTGCGCGAACGGGTGCAGGAGCTTTGCGACCGTTTCCCGATCTACCAGGATTGATCGGAAAGCCAGACCATGCGTTGCCCCTTTTGTGCCCATGACGACAGCCAGGTAAAGGACAGCCGTCCGACCGAGGATAATACCACGATCCGACGCCGGCGTCAGTGCGAGGGCTGCGGCGCGCGGTTCACGACCTTCGAGCGAGTGCAGCTTCGCGAGATCACGGTGGTCAAGAGCGAGGACCGCAAGGAACCTTTTGACCGGTCCAAGATCGACCTTTCGGTTTCGCTGGCTTGCCGCAAACGCGGACTGGCACAGGAACAGATGGACCAGCTTGTCTCCGGCATCCAGCGCCAGCTGGAAACCAGCGGTGAAACCGAGATCCCCTCGCAGAGGATTGGCGAGATGGTGATGGACGGCCTCAAGGCGCTCGACAGCGTCGCCTATATCCGTTTTGCCTCGGTCTACAAGGATTTCACCGAGGCCAAGGATTTCAAAGAATTTGCCGGCAGCGTGAAAGACGTCGGCGGCGCGTGAAAAACCAGCCCGCCATCATCCTGGTGAACCCGCAGCTCGGCCAGAATATCGGAAAAGCGGCGCGGGCCATGCTGAATTTCGGGCTGACCGAGATGCGCATCGTCAAGCCTCGGGACGGCTGGCCCAATCCGGACGCCGGTCCCGCCGCTTCCGGTGCAGACCGGATATTGGAAGACGCCCGGGTCTTTGAGACGACGGCGGAGGCGGTTGCCGACTGCGCTCATGTCTATGCTACGACGGTTCGCAAACGCGGTATGACCAAGACGGTGCTGACCCCCTGGGAAGCCGCAGAAGATATGGCGCAGGCCAGCGGTAAATGTGCGATATTGTTCGGGCCTGAGCGCTCCGGGCTGGAGGTCGTCGATGTCGAACTGGCGCGCAAGATCATCACCGTGCCGATCAATCCCGAGTTCGGCTCGCTCAATCTGGCGCAGGCGGTCATTCTGGTCGCCTATGAAATATCGAAAATCGACAGCACCGCCCATGTCCAGCCGACGCTGGAGAAGAAAAAGGCCGAACCGGCTCCGCAAAAGGAGCTGGATATGTTCTACGAGCATCTCGAACGGGCGCTGGACAAAAACGGCTATTTCTATCCGCCCGAGCGCGCCGTGGCGACCAAAGTCACGCTTCGCAATATGCTGACCAAACCGGCATGGACGGGCGAAGAGGTCAAGACCTGGCGTGGCGTGATTTCTTCACTGGAACGGCCTCCGCGCAAGGATAAAGCCGAAAAAAATAGGCCTGAAAAAGGCTATTTGCGACGCTGGTCCCATTTCTGCATTTCGTAGCTGATCGATGTCTCCACCAGCATTTCCCAGATCGCGGCCATGGTCGGAACCGGTATGGCTGCTTTCTCCGACAGGCTTTTCACGTTCGCCAAAACCTCTGCCTTGCGACCTTCATCCCTGACGCGCCCCGGTCCTGCTTGATTCGCGCCGCCGCGTCCATGCAGGCAAAGCGGAGCCGGAACAGATCGATCAACTCGGCATCAAGTTGATCGACTGCTTCTCGCAATTGCTTCATATCGCGAATTTGATCAATGGTTTCAGTGGTTACTGTCATGGAAGCGCGGATAATTTACTATGATCAAAATGTCGAGCAGGAAGGCGGTTTGAAGTAGCTTTTCTGCGTCGCACTGGTTATATTTGTGACAATATTCAAATTATTCGGAGTTATCATGCTTACATTATTTTTATCCTTGGCATTGGCCGGCGATGCCGCGGCGGCAACCGGCGATGCCCAGTCTGCGAAAGAAGACAAGGTTGTATGTCGTTCTGAAGCCGTCCTTGGTTCGAAGATTCCGGAGCGCATCTGCCGCACCAAACGCGAATGGAAGCAGGTTGAAGAGGAAAATGCCCTTCAGTTGCAGAACCGGTCGAATTACAGCCGCGGAACGCAGAACCGCAACGATCCCTGACAGGATTGCCGGTCGGCTTAATCTTTTCCAGACATTTCCTGAATCACGCGCCTTGACAGATTTAAAGAAATCTGTTCAAGCGCCTCAGCAATTGGCCCCGCACCCCGGTGAAGCGGTGGCCGCATCATGACCTGTTACATGAGAGGTTTTGATGGTGCGCTCCGGGAAGACCAAAGAAACAGCAAATTAGGAGTCATTCATATGACCAAACGTACCAGTTCCAAATATAAGCTCGATCGCCGTATGGGCGAGAATATTTGGGGTCGCCCCAAATCTCCCGTCAATCGTCGCGACTATGGCCCGGGCCAGCACGGTCAGCGCCGCAAGGGCAAGCTGTCCGACTTCGGTATCCAGCTCCGCGCCAAGCAGAAGCTCAAGGGCTATTATGGCGACGTGACGGAAAAGCAGTTCCGCCGCGCCTATAAGGAAGCCGCAGCGATGAAAGGCGATACCAGCCAGAACCTGATCGGCCTGCTCGAACAGCGTCTCGACATGGTTGTCTATCGCGCCAAGTTCACCCCGACCATCTTTGCTGCCCGTCAGCTCGTGAGCCACGGCCACATCCGCGTGAACGGCGTCAAATGCAACGTTGCATCGCGCAAGGTTGTGCCGGGCGACGAGATTTCGCTGAGCGACAAGGCAAAGGAAATGCTGCTGGTTATCGAAGCACAGAGCCTGCCAGAGCGTGACATCCCGGAATATGTAAATCCAGAAGGCACCGACAAGGTAACCTATGTCCGTATCCCGACACTGGACGAAGTGCCTTATCCGGTGACTATGGAACCCAATCTGGTTGTCGAATTCTATTCGCGCTGACTATTTCCAGCCATTTTCAAAAAAAGGCGGCTCGCAACGGCCGCCTTTTTTTTGCCCGGCGTTCCGGTGAAGAGACCTGCGCGGAGCCGGAGCGGATGCGGCGTCTTCAAGGCTTCTTGCCTTGCCGAATATGGTCTGCCATTGAGTGTATAACGATTTTCGGAACTGAGAATTTCAGAAGGAAAAGCATGATGTTGAAACGGTCTCTCTGGGTGCTGTTGGCGCCGTCTCTGGCACTGGCTGGCTGCACGAAGATTGAAGAGGGCGATACGGCAGCAGCGCTGCCCGAAATCGCGGCGCCTGAATTGTCGGTTGAAACGATGAAGTCGATCACCGAGGAGCTTTCCTCCGACGCCTATGAAGGCCGCGCGCTGGTACGCCAGGTGAGGAAAAGACGCTGGCGCTGCTGACCAGCAAATTTGCCGAAGCCGGACTGGAGCCGGGCAATGGCGATAGCTGGTTTCAGGATGTGCCGTTGGTCGGGATTACCGCAAAAACATGTCTCCCCTGAAAATCAGCGGTGGAACGAGCGACCTGTCTTTTGCTTTTGGCAGTGACTATGTCGTTTCGAGCTATCGGGAGCAGCCGAAGATCGATGTTGCCGGCAGCGACATGGTGTTTGTCGGCTATGGCATCAACGCTCCCGAGCGCGGTTGGAACGATTATGCCGGGGTCGATGTCAAAGGCAAGACGGTCGTCATATTGGTGAATGATCCCGATTTCGGTACCGAAAGCCTCGAAGGTGAATTTGGTGGCCGGGCGATGACCTATTACGGGCGCTGGACCTATAAATATGAAGAAGCGGCACGGCAGGGCGCTGCGGCGGCTTTGATCATCCATGATACCGAGCCAGCGGCTTACGGCTGGAATGTTGTCGAATCGAGCTGGACGGGTGAACAATTTTACGCCCAGTCGGCGAACGGCGGCGCGGACCAGACCAAATTGAACGGCTGGATCCAGAAGGATGCGGCAGCCAAGATTATGGCGGCGGCTGGTCAGGATTTGGCCACGCAAATGGCGGCGGCGAAGAAAAAGGGCTTCAAGGCGGTCGATCTGAAGCTGAAAGCATCCGCTTCGCTCGAGAATGACATCAAGAAGACCGACAGCAAGAATGTCGTCGGCATTTTGAAGGGCAAGACCCGTCCCGACGAATATGTGCTCTACACAGCGCATTGGGACCATCTCGGTCGCTGCAAGCCGGCAGCCGATGGTGATGATATCTGCAACGGCGCGGTTGACAATGCTACCGGTACGGCGGCTCTGGTCGCTCTGGCCGAAGCTCATGTGAAGGCCGGTGCGCCGGATCGCAGCATCATCTTCCTGGCTGTGACGGCCGAAGAATCCGGGCTCTTGGGATCCAAATATTATGCTCAAAATCCGATCTATCCGCTCAGCCAGACAGTCGGCGGCGTGAACATGGATGCGTTCGGCATGGCGGGGCCGGCCAAGAATGTGATCGTCGTCGGCAAAGGCAAATCGCAACTCGACCGCTATCTCGAAGCGGCGCTGACCGGCGATGGCCGCGTCGCCGAAGCCGAGCCGACACCGGAGAAGGGCTATTATTATCGCTCCGACCATTTCAGCTTTGCCAAGCTCGGCGTGCCGATGATCTATTTCGAAGGCGGCGAGGATCTGGTCGAGGGTGGCCGGGAAGCCGGGGAAGCCATTTCGAAAGATTATGGCGACAACCGGTATCACGGTCCGAAGGACGAATATGATCCTAACTGGAACTGGGACGGCGTGATGGGCGATCTGAAAGTCTATTATACCGTCGCGCGGATGCTGGCGATGACCGAAGACTGGCCCAACTGGAACGAAGGCGACGAATTCCGCGCTACGCGGGACGAGAGCCGCGCCGGCAACTGATTCCGGACGCCACGCATGACAAGATGGCCCGCAGAGTGGGAACCGCATCAGGCGGTCTGGATCGGCTTTCCCGGTGATCCGGCGGAATGGCCGCAAGGCCGCGATGCCGCGCAACAGGAAGTGGCAGCCTTTGCCAATGCCGTGGCGGACGAGGGTGCCGGCGAGACGGTGGTGCTCGTGTGCCGGGACGCTGCGGACGCGGATATCGCGCGTGGATTGGTTCAGTCCTGTGTGGAAGTGGTCATCGAGCCTTTTGGCGACATCTGGCTGCGCGATACCGCACCGATTTTTGTGCTCGGGCCGGATGGCTTCATCGGGCGCAATTTCGGTTTCAACGGCTGGGGCGGAAAATATGAGATGGCGGGCGATCAGGATATCGGCCAGCGTCTGGCTGGGCGCTTCGGCCTGACCGACAGCGCGCAGGGCTGGATATTGGAAGGCGGAGCGATTGACGGCGACGGCGCCGGCCGTTTGGTCAGCACTGAGCAATGCGTACTCAACGCCAACCGTAACCAAGGTCTGGACAAGGATCAGGTTGGCGCGCGCTTGCGCGAAGCTCTGGCGGTGGAAGATATCTGCTGGTTGGGCGACGGATTGGCCGCCGATCATACCGACGGCCATGTCGACAATCTCGCCCGCTTTGTCACGCCCGGCACGCTGGTTATTCCCGAGGCCGAATCCGCCGCCGATCCGAACGCAGAGATTTTTGACGATGCCGCACAGCGAGCCCAGTCGTCGGGTTTGAAGGTGGTCCGGCTGGCGTCGGCTGGACGTTATGAGGTTGACGGCGACATCGCGCCGGCCAGCTATATGAATTTCTATATCGGCAACAGGGTCGTAGCGGTCCCGCAATATGGGGCGGCGAACGACGCCAGAGCGGTGGAGCAGATCGCGGCGCTTTTTCCGGACCGTAAGGTGATCGGACTGTCCAGCCAGGCGCTGCTGCGCGGCGGCGGCAGTTTTCACTGCATTTCGCAACAGATACCGTTGCCGGCGTAACCCGGCCGGGCGTTCGCCCGAACCTTTGTCAGGGGCGCACAAGCTGCTAGGCTGTCAGGCCTGTTTAGGGGACGATTGATGACCGACGGAATTCTCGGCGTATTGAGCGCACTGACCTATATCTTCATCCTTCTGCTCGGGCTGGGACTGGCCGCTGTGATCGTCCTGTTCATCATCGACATCAACCAGAAGCAGGATGCGGTGCGGCGCAACTATCCGGTCATCGGCCGCTTCCGGCATCTTTTCTCCGAACTGGGCGAATTTTTCCGGCAATATTTTTTCGCCATGGACCGCGAGGAAATGCCTTTCAATCGCGCCGAGCGGGAATGGGTGGAGCGGGCCGGCAAGGGCATCGACAATACGATCGCTTTCGGCTCGACCAAGAGCCTGGATCCCCCCGGCACCGCGATTTTGTCAATGTTCCGTTTCCCACGCTGGAAAGCGATGCGGCGGAAACGACGACCTGCATCATCGGGCCGCACGCGCGACAACCCTATGAAGCCGGATCCTTCTTCAATATTTCCGCGATGAGTTTCGGGGCCTTGTCGGTTCCCGCCATAAGGGCCTTGTCGCACGGGGCGAAACTGGCCGGATGCTGGCTGAACACCGGGGAGGGCGGTCTCTCGCCTTTCCATCTCGAAGGCGGCTGCGACATCATCTTCCAGATCGGCACCGCCAAATATGGCGTGCGCGACCAGGACGCAGCCTCAGCGAGGACAAGCTGCGTGCCATCGCTGCGCACGAACAGGTCCGGATGTTCGAGATCAAGCTGTCGCAAGGCGCCAAGCCCGGCAAGGGCGGCATATTGCCCGGCGAGAAGGTGAACCGCATGATCGCGGAAATCCGCGGCATCACCGAGGGTCAGCCGAGCATCTCGCCCAACCGCCATCCCGAGATCAACAGCGTCGAGGATCTGCTCGATTTCATTCACCGTGTACGTGAAGTGACCGGAAAGCCGACGGGGATCAAGGCGGTGGTTGGCGCCTATGGATGGCTGGAGGAATTGTGCGAGGCGATTCACAAGCGCGGGATCGAGAGCGCGCCGGATTTCTTCACGCTGGACGGCGGAGACGGGGGACCGGCGCCGCTCCCATGCCGCTGATGGACAATGTCGGGCTGCAGCTGAAGGAAAGCCTGCCGATGCTGTCCGACATCTTTCATCGCTACGGCCTGCGCGACCGGATCAGGATCATTGCCTCGGGTAAGCGGATCACGCCGTCGAGCGCAGCCTGGGCGATTTGCGCGGGAGCGGATTTCGTCAACACGGCGCGCGGTTTCATGTTTGCACTCGGCTGTATCCAGTCGCTGAAATGCAACAAGAATACCTGTCCGACCGGCGTTACCACGCATAATCCGCGTCTGCAGCGCGGTCTCGATCCGCAGGACAAGAAAGTCAAAGTGGCCAATTACTGCAAGAATATTGTCCACGAGGTCGAGGTGATCGCGCATAGTTGCGGCGTCGACGAGCCGCGCAAACTGGGCAGGAAGCATGTCCGGATCGTCCAGGACACTGGCAGGTCGGTACCCTATGACGAACTTTATCCGCGACCGGAGGTCTTGCCGCAATACAGGTCCTCTATGGAAACCGCCCCTTAATATATATTGCGTCCTGTCTGACCGCGACTAGGATCAAGGGCAGACAAAAATCCCCGGAAATCTGAGAGGAATGACAAGATGAAGAAATTACTGATGGCAAGTGCCGCGCTGGCAATGCTGGGCGCTGCGGTTCCCGCCACGGCCAAACATCATGAAAAAGACGGCGCCGCGATGACCGACGCAAGTCTCCAGACGGTTCTGAACCATGAGCGCCGCGCTGACGACAAGGCCCGCGATGTCTATCGCCATCCGGCCGATACGCTCGGTTTCTTTGGCGTCAAACCGGATCAGACAGTCGTCGAATATGGTCCTGGCGGCGGCTGGTACACCCGGATATTGGTACCCTATCTGGCCGGCAGCGGTCAGTATATCGCGGTCAACGCGGACAGTGCCAATGCAAGCTTTTCCGACCGTGCCCGCGAGGCGCGGACCAAGGGCTGGCCGGAAAATTTCCCTGAAACTGCAGCAAAATGGACGGGCGTCGAAGCCAAGAAGATACTGGCCTTCGAAAGCGATGAAATGCCCGACGACATGAAGGGCAAGGTCGACCGGATTTTGATCTTCCGGTCGCTGCACGGGATGCTGAACGGCAACCGGGCAGACTCCGAGTTGCGCGCTTTGCGTGACATGCTGGTCGATGACGGCATGGTCGGGATCGTCCAGCACCGCGCCAAGGCCGACGCACCCTATGCCATGTCCAATGGCAGCAAAGGCTATCTAAAGCAGGCATCGGTCGTGGCCCTTTTCGAACTCAACGGTTTCGAGCTGGTCAGCGAGTCCGAAGTCAATGCGAATCCCAAGGATATGTCCGACTATGAGCGCGGCGTCTGGACATTGCCTCCGGTGCTGGCATTAGGCGACGCGGACAAAGCGAAATATCAGGCGATCGGCGAATCCGACCGGATGACATTATTGTTTAAGAAGCGTCCCTAAACCGCTATCAGGGCTGCTATGACCAATTTAAGCGTAGCGGCCCTGCAGCTGTCTCTGGGCGGCGATGAACAGACGAATATTTTTGCCGTCAGCGGCCTCGTTGCCGAGGCGGCGGAAAAGGGCGCGCAGATCATCCTGCCGCCGGAGCTGTTTGCCGGCCCTTATTTCTGCAAGACCGAGGATGAAGCTCTGTTTGCGCTGGCCCAGCCGGTTGGCGAGAGTGCGCCGGTGCTGGCGATGCAGAAGCTTGCGAAACAATATGCTGTGGCGATCCCGGCCAGCTTTTTCGAACGCGACGGGCAGCATTATTATAATAGTCTCGCAATGATTGATCCCAATGGCGAGATCATGGGCGTCTATCGCAAAAGCCATATTCCCGACGGACCCGGTTATGAGGAGAAATTCTACTTCCGCCCGGGCAATTCGGGTTTCAAGGTCTGGGACGTGTTCGGCACCCGGATCGGCGTCGGGATCTGCTGGGACCAATGGTATCCGGAGACCGCGCGGGCTATGGCGCTGATGGGCGCGGAAGTGCTCTTCTATCCCACCGCAATCGGGTCTGAACCCTATGACGCGGATCTCGACACCAGCCGCATGTGGCGCCGGGCGATGCAGGGCCATGCAGTGAGCAACTGCATGCCGGTGATCGCGAGCAACCGCATTGGCGTCGAAGAGGGGCAGGCTTTCTACGGCCACAGTTTCATCACCAATGAATGGGGTGATCTGGTGACCGAATTTGGCTCGCAGGAAACCGGCGTGCTGACGGCATCACTCGATCTGGAACAGGCGCGCAAGCACCGTGCCGGCATGGGGTTTTCAGGGACCGGCGGCCGGAGCTTTATGGGCGGCTGGCGGAGGATGTCTAAGAAAACGCGCCAAAAACTTACGACGAACCAATGGTTCATGGTTTCTCTTGCCGTGCTGGCGGCGGGGCTGGCCTATGCATCCATCGTCATACATGGAGACGGGACACTTTGGTCGGGTTTTACCTTCATCATGATCCTGCCGATCCTGATCGGAGCCATATTGTCTCTGGCAACCCCCGGCGATTACAAGAATCAGTTCAAATCCTTTTTCGCCATGCAATTTTCCGCGTTCGGCGCTCTCATTCTCGTTTTTGCCATCTGGATGCGCGAAGGCGTTATTTGCATCTTGATGATTGTTCTGCCGTGGCTGTTATTCGCGATGATAGGCTCCTTCATCATATCTCTTGTGCGACACAAAATGCAGACCGGGCGCTTCTTTTCCGTGCCGCTTTTGTTGTTGCCACTCATCGGGCTCCAGATCGAAGCTTCCTATGACCCACCGGTGTCGAATTATACGGTCACCCGGCAGATCGAGATCGCTGCGGCACCCGAAGAGATATGGCCGCTGCTTCTGTCCGTTGATGATATTCAGCAAGATGAAGGGCGCTGGAATTTCACGCAGGATATCGTCGGGATTCCCCGGCCTCGTTCTGCCCTTGTGGTCGGGAGCGGTGTCGGTTCCGTCCGGTTCGCGCAATGGGGAGACGATATCCGGTTCGAGGAGCATGTGACCGCGTGGAAACCCGGACATGAAATCGCATGGGATTTTCATTTTACCGACGATTCGATCAGCCGGTATACCGACCGACATATTTCGCCGGACAGCAGCCTTCTGCAGATCGAATCCGGTGGATATTCGCTCGAGGATATGGGTGATGGTCGGACCCGGTTGACCCTGTCGACGCATTATCAAACGCAAAGCTGGATGCATCACTATTCGTCATTCTGGGGCAACGTTTATCTTGGCGACATCCAGAAAAACATACTCTGGACGATCAAGGACCGGGTCGAAAGCATATCATAAGCGCTCTCGTGCTTTCTCGAAAATATCTTCAAACATTGCCACGGTAAGGCGCCGCGTATTCAGATTATAACGGCTGCAGTGATAGCTATCGATCAGGGTGCGGCCATCGGGTAGAGTGTGCTCCGCGCCATGCGCGAACTTGTGGTCCGCCAGTCTGAGGCCTTCCATCCGGATGATGCTGTCATGGGCGATTTTTCCCAGCGCCACGATTGTGCGTAGATTGGGCAGGGCGCGGATCGCTTTCTTCAGATAATCGCGGCAATTGTTGATCTCGGCGCCGGTCGGCTTGTTTTCCGGCGGCAGGCATTTGACCGCGTTGAGAATGATCGTGCTGTTCAATGTGATACCATCGGCGGGGTCATTGGCAAACTCGCCGGTGACGAAGCCATATTTGGTGAGAGTGGCAAACAGCGTTTCGCCCGAGGCGTCGCCGGTAAACGGCCTGCCGGTCCGGTTGGCGTCCTCCATGCCCGGAGCGAGGCCGACGATGGCCAGCCATGATTCCGGGTCGCCAAAGGCCGGAACCGGGGCGTTCCACCAGTCCGGATGGTCCTTGCGCAATGATTTGCGCAGGCCGACCAGTCGCGGACAGCGCCGGCAGCCTTTCGGGGCTTCCGCAGCGGGAAGCGGGGAAAAAGAAGGGGGCCATGATCGCTCACAGCCCCCGCCTAAATTCTAACGGACATATCGTCCAGCGGCTTAGTCTTTCAGATCAGCCGGAACGATACCGCCGGCGGCGGCGATCTTGTTCATGACCTGCTTGTGGAGCAGGATATTGTCTTCGGCAGAACCGCTGTAATCGCTGTTGCCGAGTTCCTGTGCCAGTTCCTTGCGATTGCCATAGCTGGCGTCGATCTGGACCAGTTTCATCAGGTCGACAATCGACGTGCGCCAGTTGAGCTTGTCGGAGCCCGGGATGCTGTCGAGCCGCGCTGCAACGTCGACTTCGCTGATTGCCGCGCGCTCGGCTGGAGCCGCTGCTGCAGGCGCCGGTGCCGCCTTGGTTTCGGGTTCTGCGGCCTTGGCTTCGCCGCCAAAGATCGCGTTCTTGATTTTCCGAAAATACTCATGTCATGCTCCTCGTTATGATGCGGGGCTTGTTGTCCGGCTTGTGCCGTTCCTTACCCTTGCAAACAACCTCGGTGTTCACGGGCAATGAGTCAATTGCCCTTCTCCCGTCCCCACGGATATGCGCCGCCCACACCGTGTAAACACTCGTAAAGTGCCCGATTAGGCGGTTTCTCGCCCGAAAATATGCTAGAGACATCGCAAGCGAGGAATCAAAATGTGCCGGTTTGGCATTGAAGGAGAGTGATTATGAATATGTTGGATATGTTGCAGCAGTCGGGTGGTATCGGCACGATGGCCAAGGAACTGGGCATCAACGAGAGCGTTGCCGAAGCCGGTGCCGCAGCCCTGTTGCCTGCCATCTTGGGCGGTTTCAAGAAAACCACCCAGGCCCAGCCCAGCGGCCTCGACGGTCTGGGCGGATTGCTCGGCCAGCTCGGCGGTGGCGGCCTGCTCGACAGCGTACTCGGCACACAACCGACTCCGGTGGAAAAGGGCAATGAAGTGCTTGGCCAGATATTCGGTTCCAAGGAAGTCAGCCGTACTGTCGCCGCGGGCGCGGAACAGCAGACCGGGATCAGCAGCGACCTGCTGAAGAAAATGCTGCCGGTCGTCGCGATGATGGTGACGGGTTATATGGCGAAGCAGGGTGGCGACAGCGCTGGCAGTGCCGGCAACGGCGGTGGTATCGGTGGTCTGATCGGTGGCCTGCTGGGCGGCGGCAACAAGGCATCATCGGGCGGTCTGGGCGGTCTGGCTTCGATGCTCGACCTCAACGGTGATGGCAATCCGCTGGACGATATCATCGGCATGGCCGGCAAACTGACCCGCTAGACTGTCCCGAACCGGAGGAATTTGAATATGAGCATGCTCGAAAAATCATGGATATGTTGCCCGAGAATTTCAGCATCGACGATATCGCGGAAAAAGCCGGGATGACGGCCGATGAAGCGAAAAAGGGCGGCGAGGCCCTGTTTGCGAAATTGCGCGACGGCAGCACAGACAAGATGACCGCGATCAGGGAAGCCGCCGCCGAAGCGGGTGTGGATCCCGAGAAACTCAAGGGGCTGTTGCCCGCGATGGCGGAGAAAGCCGGCCTGGATGGCGAGGGCGGCCTGATGGACAAGCTGACCGGCGATGATGGACTGCTCGGCAAGGTTACCGGCCTGTTTGATCGCGACGGTGACGGCAATCCGATCAATGACCTCACCAATATGGCGAAGGGTTTCTTCAAGAAATAGCTTTGGTTTCCGGTTGGACGGGGTCCTCCAGCGCTTCCAGCAGCAGGACTCCGCCTTCGACCGAAGCGACTTTCGCCACCGTGCCTTTTTCATGTCCGGTCCCCTGGCCGGCCATACGCCGTCGGCGACCTTGGCGCGACCACTGGTTGGCGAAACCGTCTCCACAATCGTCACGGTTCTGCCGATCAGCTGCGCCGAACGGTTGTTGAGCAGCGGATTTTCGCTTTCGATATTGTGGGTCAGATACCAGCGTCGCCCGCCGAGCACCGCCGCTATTGTGGCGAGCCCAAATACTGTCAGCTGGCCGGCAAGCGTCATGTCGATGAACAGCGAGAGGATTCCGGTCGCAGCGGCGGCTGCGGCTACCCAGATCAGGAAGACGCCGGGTACGAACAATTCCGCCAGCGCGAGCAAAGCGGCCAGCCCGAGCCAGACATATTCCGGATTGTTCAGCGTGAAATCATCCATGGCTCATGCTCCGCTTTGTCCCGGGCTCACTTGTCCTGATCGTCGAACGGACCCTTGCGCTTTGGCGGCGCGAAGGTCTCGTGACTGTCGCCCAGCGCTTCCTTGGCCAGCGCGCCGATGCCGCCCAATGTGCCGATAAGCTGGGTGGCTTCGACCGGGAATAATATGGTCTTGGCATTGGGCGAAGTGGCAAATTTCTCGACCGCCTTCACATAATCCTGGGCGACGAAATAGTTGATCGCCTGGGCATTGCCGCTGGCAATGGCTTCGGACACCATCTGGGTCGCCTTGGCTTCGGCCTGGGCTTCGCGCTCGCGGGCTTCTGCGTCGAGGAAGGCTGATTCCTTGCGGCCTTCCGCCTGCAGGATCTGGCCCTGTTTCTCACCCTCGGAACGCAGGATCTCGGAAGCGCGGGCGCCTTCGGCATCGAGGATATTGGCGCGTTTCTCGCGCTCGGCCTTCATCTGCCGCGCCATCGCGTTGACGATATCCTGTGGTGGCCGGATGTCCTTGATCTCGACGCGGGTGATCTTGATGCCCCAGGGGGTGGTGGCATCGTCGATCACGGTCAGCAGCCTGGCATTGATCTCGTCGCGTTTCGACAGCGTCTCGTCGAGGTCCATCGAGCCCATGACCGTGCGCAGGTTGGTGGTGACGAGGTTGAGGATCGCGTTGTAGAGATCGTTGACCTCGTAGGCCGCCTTGGCTGCATCGAGAACCTGGAAGAATACCACGCCGTCGGTGGAGATCATCGCATTGTCCTTGGTGATGATTTCCTGGCCCGGAATGTCCAGCACCTGTTCCATCATGTTGACCTTGCGGCCGACGCGATAGAGAAAGGCGGGATAGAAATTGAAACCGGGCTGGGCGGTTGTGGTGAACCGGCCGAAATATTCGATCGTATAATGATAGCCCTGCCGGACTATCTTGATGCTCGCAAAAAGATAGATGATGGTGACCAGTAGCACCAGCAGTAACAGTGAAACGCCCATTTCCATTCTCCTCCGCAAACCGTCGCATAGTCATTGATTATTTGCAGGATGTTGCCAAGGAAAAAGCGAATTATTCAGGTTAACACAAGGATTGTTGCTGCGATGCGTTTTGTTGCCCTTCTGATATTCTCCGGTCTGATCTTCACGGTAGCGGCTCGCGCGGAGCCGACAAGCGAAGCCGATCTGCTCCGGCATATCGAGATATTGGCGAGCGATGCTTTCGAGGGGCGCAAACCCGGCACGGCGGGTGAAAACAAGACGGTCAACTATATCGCCAGCCAATGGTCGGCGGCAGGCCTGCAGGCGGCAGGAGAACAGGGTTCGTGGTATACGCCCGTGGCCCTGGCGGAGCGTACACCGGAGAGCTACCGGATGTTTGTCATCGACAGCAACCGGGGCAACACCGTGCGCCTGCCGCAGGATGAGATCATCCTGCGCGGGCGGGATTCGTCCTTCCGCCAATTGAACATGCCGCTGGTCCTCGCCGGCTATGCGGATGATGGATCCGGGGGGGCTGATGTCCCGGTTGCGGGCAAGCTGGTGTTTCTGCCGCGGAACCCGCCGGAAGATGAAACAGGCCTGCCCGATTATCGCGACCGCAAGCTTCAGCTCATCCGGAACGGCGCGGTCGGAGTGATCACCATTATCGAGGACGAGGGACTCTGGCCGCGATATTTCCGGGCCTTCCAGCACGGCGCGACCGCCTTGGCCGACCCGGAAAATCACGCCGAGCTGGAGGGGGCGATCAGTTACGACCAGTTCAGAAAGCTGCTTCGGCCATCGGGCAGGGATGCGGAAAGATTGCTGCTGGAAAGCGGCGGATTTGCCGCTATCGCGCTGGGCATGACTGCGGACGCCGTGGTCGAAACCTCTGTCCGCAACTATGTGTCGCATAATGTCATCGGCAAGATCCCCGGTAGCGACCCGCAAAGCGGTGCCTTGCTGTTTCTCGGGCACTGGGATCATTTCGGCATTTGCCGGAGCGAAGATCCGGACGACCCGGAGCGGGACCGGATCTGTAACGGTGCGGTCGACAATGCCAGCGGCATCTCGCTGCTGATCGAGACCGCCCGGCGCCTCGCCGCGGATCGTCCCGAGCGGGACATCTATTTTCTTGCCACCACCGCCGAGGAAAAGGGGCTGCTCGGCGCACGGGCCTTTGTCCAGGCTCCCCCGGTCGCGCTCGACAATTTTGTGGCTGTCTTCAACGCGGACACGGTCGCATTGTCCGACAAGCGCAAGCAAATCGCCGTGGTCGGGCTGGGCGAAACAATCCTGGACGGCGATATCGAGATTGTCGCCGCGCAGGAGGGACGGGAGATCGACCGCAGCGGCAAGGCTGACGCCTATCTGAGACGGCAGGACGGCTATGTATTTCTCGAGCGCGATATTCCTGCCTATATGATCACCAGCGCCTTTGCCGACGAGGAACGGCTGACAACCTTTATCAACGGGCCTTATCATGACGTTAGCGATGAAGTGAACGATAGCCTGCTGTTGGCAGGGGCCGCTGCCGATGCCGATTTCCACGTCGCGCTGGGGCGTTATTTTGGCTCGACGGCCACATATCCCGGAAAAGCCACTAGCGGCGGGGCCGATAACTGATTACATGGGCCGCCACAGAATCAAATTCACGACATCGGAAAGTGGCGATCATGAGCAGGTCAGGCAAACATAAAGAAATTCGGTTGGGACTGACCTTTGACGATGTCCTTTTGCAGCCTGCTGCATCCGAAATCGTTCCCAGCCAGGCCAATACCAAGACCCAGTTGTCCAAACTGATCGGTCTGAATATCCCGATCCTGTCCTCCGCAATGGATACTGTGACGGAATCCGACATGGCGATTGTCATGGCGCAGATGGGCGGAATCGGCGTGTTGCATCGCAACCTCACCGTTGAGCAGCAAATTGCCGCCGTACGTCAGGTTAAGCGTTTTGAATCCGGGATGGTGGTCAACCCGATTACCATTGCACCGGACGCGACGCTGGCCGAAGCGCAGGCGACGATGGAGCAGAACCGGATATCCGGTATTCCCGTGGTCGAGAAGTCGGGCAAGCTGGTCGGCATTTTGACCAACCGCGACGTCCGCTTCGCCGAAAATCCGGAACAGCCGGTTTCCGAATTGATGACGAAAGACAATCTGGCCACGGTTCCGGCAGGTGTCAGCCAGGAAGAGGCGCGGCGGACCCTGCACCAGCGGCGGATCGAGAAATTGCTCGTCGTCGACAATGATTATCGCTGCGTCGGGCTGATCACGGTCAAGGATATCGAGAAAGCCGTGACCTATCCCAACGCGACCAAGGATGAAACCGGCCGGTTGCGGGTCGCTGCGGCCTCGACCGTCGGCGACAGCGGACTGGAACGGACGCAGGCGTTGATCGACGCGGAATGCGATCTGATCGTCATCGATACCGCCCATGGCCATAGCGCGATGGTCGCGCGGGCCGTCGAGGAAGTGAAAAAGCGGTCGAACGGCGCGCAGATCATTGCCGGCAACGTTGCGACAGCCGCAGCCACGCGGGCGCTGATCGATGCCGGCGCGACGGCATCAAGGTCGGCATCGGACCCGGTTCCATCTGCACCACGCGGGTTGTCGCCGGTGTTGGTGTTCCGCAGCTCACCGCGATCATGGATTGTGCGGAAGAAGCGGAAAAGTCGGGCATCCCCGTGATCGCCGATGGCGGCCTGCGGACATCTGGCGACGTCGCCAAGGCACTGGCCGCGGGCGCATCTGCGGTGATGATCGGATCCTTGCTCGCAGGGACCGAAGAAGCGCCGGGCGAGACTTTCCTCTATCAGGGCCGCGCCTATAAGAGCTATCGCGGCATGGGTTCGGTCGGCGCCATGGCGCGCGGGTCGGCGGACCGCTATTTCCAGCAGGATATCAAGGACCAGATGAAGCTGGTGCCGGAAGGAATCGAGGGGCAGGTGCCGTTCAAGGGACCGGCGCGCGATGTCATCCACCAGCTGGTTGGCGGCGTGAAAGCGGCGATGGGTTATACCGGAAGCGCTACGCTGGAAGATTTGCGGGAACGGGCCGAATTTATCCGGATCACCAATGCCGGATTGCAGGAAAGCCATGTCCATGATGTTGCTATCACCCGGGAAGCGCCCAATTATCCGACGCGATAGCGCCTCGGGCGGTCTCTCATGATCGAGGCCAAGATAATCCTGATGATATTCATCTGGCCTGCGGGGCAGGGGGCCGATACGCCGCGTTGGACAAGCGATGCCTATCTGACCGTCGAAAGCTGCGAAAGGGAAGCTGTGCTGCTGAAGACCAGAATTGCCGCGAAATACGGTCCGGCCACCCGGATGGAGCATCATTGCATGCATCTGGACGATCGGGTGGACGCATGACCCCCGCAGCGAGACTGCAGGCAGCGATAGAGATGCTGGACTGGATCATCGCCGCCGCGCGGGACAATGGGGCGTCAGCGGACAATATCGCCAAGAAATTCTTCAAGGAACGGCGCTATGCCGGATCGGGTGACCGTCGCGCCATTCGCGAGCTGGTCTATTCTGCCATCCGGCGCTGGGGCGACCGGCCGGAAAGCGGCAGACAGGCCATGCTCGGTCTGGTAGCCGAACAGCCGGAATTGCGCGAGCTTTTCAGCGGTTCCAACTATGGTCCGGCAGCGATTGCAGACGGGGAAGCGGTTGCCAGCGGCGCGCAAATTCCCGATTGGCTGAGCGACCGCTTTGCCAGCCTGATCGACGAGGATGAGCGCAAGGCGCTGTTTGATCGCGCCCCGCTTCATGTCCGGGTCAATGGCCAGCGTTCCAGCGAAGCGGAGGTCAGGTCGGCCTGGCCGGAAGCCGTCCCTCTGGCCTTGCCACACGGCTATGAACTGCCCGCCGGCAGCCAGCTGGAAGACAAGGCGCTGTTCCGTGAAGGCGCAATAGAGATTCAGGATCTTGGTAGTCAGGCGATTGCCATGGCGGGCGCTGCTTCCAAGCCGGAACTGGCTCTTGACCTATGCGCGGGCGCAGGCGGCAAAACGCTTGCTCTAGCGGCGATGCTTCCTGACGAAAGCAAGATTATCGCGGCGGATACCGATCGCAATCGGCTGAGCCGGATCGAACCCCGCAAGCGGCGGGCCAGCGCGCGGAATATCGAGACGATTTTGCTCGGTCCGGGCAAGGAAATGGAATCGCTGGACCATCTGAAAGGCCGCTGTGATCTGGTCCTGATTGATGCGCCTTGCAGCGGCACCGGAACCTGGCGCCGCAATCCCGAACTGCGCTGGCGGATGACCGCCAAGCGACTGGAACATACGACAGAACTGCAGCAAAGGCTGTTCGCGCTCGGCAGCGAGCTGGTAAAACCGGGAGGACGTCTGGTTTACGCCGTGTGCTCGCTGCTTGATGCAGAGGGCTGCGACCAGACCGACAGCTTTCTGGAAAGCCATCCGGGGTGGCGGGAAATATCGATTGATTTGCCGATTGGCCGCCCATATCGTAAAGGCCTTCTTCTTTCACCGCATCATGACGGAACGGATGGCTTTTATTTTACCTGTCTCGAAAAATTGTGATAGCAAAGCATGTTAAGCCAGCATGCAGATGAGTCTGGCTATGGTCGAGAGACTTTATTGGAGCTGATTATGCGTTTTTCACCGGCTGTCGTGGCCTTGTCTCTCGTCTTTGCCACCGTTTCCAGCGCCAGTTTCGGCCAGTCCGCGGATATCGAGATCAAGCCCCGCTCGATCGAATATATGCAAATGGGTGAGGCGGCGCAGAAGCGCGGCGAACTCGATCTGGCTGCCGATCTTTACGAAACATCTCTCGTCGTCGATCCGCGCAACGGCTCTGCCTTCATCGCGCTGGCGCAAATTGCCCGGGTGCAGGAATTGCCCGGCAAGGCTATCCGTCTTTATCGCGAGGCGCTGATACTGGATCCGAACAATCTGGATGCCTGGCGGGGCAGGGCGAGGCCCTGATCCAGCGCGGCGCGCTGGAAAAGGCGCGGGTGAATCTGTCGCGGATCGAAACCCTGTGCCGTTCGCGCTGCGCGCAGAATGACCAGCTGGCTTCGGCGATCAAGATCGCCGAAAAGAAGCCGGTGCTTTCGGCCGAAGCAGTGACGCCCAAGCCGCAAATCGGGGACGAAGAACCGGCCACCGAAATACCGTGAAGCGGGCTTCCGCTAAAATCTAGAAATCATAGACCAAAGTCGCGCGGCTCAGCGTATCGGTCTTGATCCGGCCGGTCGGCGGATTGGTCTCGTGCTCGATCGTGTAAGAGAGGCGCGCCGAAAGCGCGCCGAGCAGTTTTGCTTCGAGCGCCGACGTGGCTGTCAAGCTGGTGTTGTCGCTGTCGACGACGACCACCGCCGAGCTGAAACCCTGCGCGTCGCTGGCATAGGTGCCACCGGCATCCTGCGAAAATTTCAGATGATCGGAAATCTTCCAGTCGAAATCGAGACCGGCCAGCGCGGCCAGACTGCTTTTCGATCCACCGCCTGTAAAATTCGTGGTGCGAAATGCAGGGCCAGCCTTTATGGCCAGCCGAATGTCTTTGGTCTTGACCAGTTCATAGCCCAGCCCACCGGACAGGGTGTAGCGGGCGGAAAATCCCTGGAACCGGTCCCGTTCAAACTGGGCCAGGCCATAAGCGTAGAAGCTTTCATCAAATTTGTAATTGGGTTCGATGGTCGCGCTCAGCTGGTCGCGGGTCGTACTGCCAGCGTTGCGCTCATAATCGGCGCGGGCCTTGATGTTCAGCCGCCACTTGACCGCATCCTTGACCAGTTTCAGTCCGCCCGAAAGGCCCAGATTCCGGGTGTTTCCGGTCGAGCGGAAACCGCCGATCTCGCCTTGTCCCTTCCAGTTTTCAAAGAAACCCGCTTGTTGCTTTTCGCGCAGGGCCTCGGCCGCCGCTTTCACCTGCCGGGCATTGAAGTCGGCCATCAAAGCATCGATCTCGGCATGGTCATCGGGGTTTGTTGCCTTGGCGATTTTCACAATGGCGGCAACGTCCTGCTTGTCGTCCGATGCAATGGCGGCCTCGATCATCGCCCTGACCGGATCGGGCAGCGCTGCGGCGGCTGGCGTGGAGGCGCTTGCCGCAACGAGAATTGCGGCCGCTAGTGCTGTTCTGGTCATAGAGAAATCCCGCTTACTGTTACTAGATCAGCGGTAGGAACTCTTTCAAAACCGCCCGATACAGGTCCCTTTTGAAGGGAACGATCAAATCTGGCAAGCCCTGCGGATCGGTCCATTTCCAGTTCTTGAACTCGGGATGTTCGGTCCGGATATCGATATGGTCATCCTCGCCGGTGAAGCGCATCAAGAACCAGCTCTGCCGCTGGCCGCGATATTTGCCTTTCCAGATCTTGCCGAGCAGCTCGTCGGGCAGATCATAGAGATATTCTTCTGTGCTGCGGCCGATGATCTGGACGAAATCTTCGACCACGCCGGTTTCCTCGCGCAGCTCGCGCAAGGCTGCCGTTTCCGGCTCTTCGCCCTTGTCGATCCCGCCTTGCGGCATCTGCCAGGCGTCGGGATAGTGGCTGTCCGCCGCATCGAGACGCTGGCCGACAAATACTTGCCCAGAACGGTTGGCGAGCATGATTCCGGCGCACGGGCGGTAGGGGAGATGGGAGAAGTCGATCTTATATACCTTTCCAAAATCATTCGTGGTGCGGCCCCGTCGGTCAGCCGTGCTGTCGATCGTCGGGGTAGCAGGCGGGACGTTTCGGCGCGCCTTTAGCGCATAAGCGCGGACTTACCTAGCGACTCCTTGTAGGGAATCTAGTTATCCAACATGCGTTCGGCAATAGGTGGACCATCACCAAAATCCGGAAATCCGGCGGCGATCGATCCCGTCTAGGATTCCAGCGAAGCGAGCAGGGTTTTCCACGCGGCAATCATCCTGTCGACATCCTGCTGCGCGGAGGGCACGGCTTTGCGGATATTGATGAAGCCGTGGACATTGCCCGCCATTTCCATGAAATTGGTGTTCACGCCGTGGCGGATCAGATCGGCGGCATAATCACGCCCCTGATCGCGCAGCGGATCGAGGCCGGCGGTAACCAGCACCGTCGGCGGTGATTTCGCCAGATCACCAAGATAGGGCGACACGCGAATGTCGTCATCCTTTGCCGCATAATGGCTGTTGAAATAGTCCATACTGTCCCTGGTCAGCAGAAACCCTTCGGCAAATTCGTCCATCGATCCGCCCTTCGCATCCATCCGGCTGGCGGGATAGATAGGGAATTGCGCGACCACGGGGACGGACGCCGGTTCGCTGGCCAGCACCTGTCCGACCACCAGCGCCAGATTGCCGCCGGCGCTGTCGCCGCAGGGGATCATGCCGCTGATCTGCAGCTTGAGCTGGGCCTGATTGTCGGCGACCCAGCGCGTCGCGGCTAGGCTGTCCTCGGGAGCGGCGGGGAAGGGCGCTTCCGGGGCCAGGCGATAATCGACCGCGATCACCGGCAGGTCCATCTCGCGGGCTATATAGGTGCAGAAACTATGGTGGGATTCCAGATCGCCGATCACGAAGCCGCCGCCATGATAGAAGATGATGGCGGGCGTTTCGGCGCTGCGTTCGGCCTGGCTGTCGTAGAGCCGCAGCGCGATATCGCCGGCCGGGCCGGGGCAGGTGAGATCTTCGATCCGCGGGATTTCAACCGCGTCCGCTTCGAGCATTGCTGCCATGACATTGTACATTTCGCGAGCCGCTGCGGGTTCGACTTCCGACATCAGCGGCTGGTCGGATTGGGCCATCATCGTCAGAATCATCTGCACATCGGGGCGTACATAAGCGTCAGTCATCTCTCATCTCCCAGCTTTTAATTGACCGATTAGATCAGGCCGCGCGCACTAGGCAAGCGCTAATCGGGACGAACGTCCCAAACAAATGCTTTATCCCTATTAGTTTTGTGGTTTGAAGCGGGGCGCATTGCTGCTCTAGGGCGGGATGCGTAATAATAATAAAGGCACGGAAAATCCATTATGGCCACCGCATTGAAGCAGGAAGAACCGAATAGTCCCAATAGTGATGGCGCAGAAAATGTCGTCGTCCGCTTCGCCGGAGACAGCGGCGACGGGATGCAGCTGACCGGAGGGCAGTTCACGCTGTCAACCGCGCTGGCGGGCAGCGATCTTGCGACCTTCCCCGATTTTCCGGCTGAAATCCGGGCGCCGCAGGGAACCCTGTTCGGTGTGTCCGCCTTCCAGATCAATTTCGGCAGCCGCGCGATTGAAACCGCTGGCGACCAGCCGGATGTGCTGATCGCGATGAACCCCGCCGCGCTGAAAACCAATGTCGAGGCCTTGCGTCCCGGCGGTCTGATCATCGCCGACTCCGGCGAGTTCGGAAAACGGAATCTCGACAAGGCGAAATATGAGAATAATCCGCTGGAAGACGGGTCGCTGGCGAAATGGCAGTTGCTCAAGCTTGATATTTCCGCGCTGACTCTGGAGGCCGTGAAGCCGTTCGGGCTGGGCAACAAGGAAGCGCTGCGTTGTAAGAATATGTGGACGCTGGGTCTCGCTCTCTGGATGTTCGAACGCGACCGCCAGCCGATTATCGACTGGTTGCAGGGCAAATTCGCGAAATTGCCGGATGTTGCGGAAGCCAATATCGCGGCGCTCAATGCCGGCCATGCTTATGGCGAAACCGCCGAACTGTCGGGTGACGGGCTTGGCAGCGGGCATTTGACCACTCGCAAGGTCGGTGCGGCGCCATCTGCGCCAGGCAAATATCGGACGGTAACCGGTGCGGAATCGCTGTCGCTGGGTCTGGTGGCCGGTGCGCAGCTGGCCGGCTTGCCGATGTTCTTTGGCGGCTATCCGATCACGCCGGCTTCGGCGATCCTGCACCATTTGTCGCGCCTGAAAGAATTTGGCGTGACCACATTCCAGGCAGAAGACGAGATCGCCGCGATCGCAGCCGCGATTGGTGCGAGCTATGCCGGGAAACTGGGTATCACGTCGTCGTCTGGTCCTGGCATTGCGCTGAAAGGCGAAGCGATCGGGCTGGCGATCATGACCGAGCTTCCGTTGGTCATCGTCAACTCCCAGCGCGGCGGACCTTCGACAGGTCTTCCAACCAAGACCGAGCAATCGGATCTCTATCAGGCTGTTTACGGCCGCAACGGCGATGCGCCGATGCCGGTCATTGCAGCGCGCTCGCCGAGCGATGCCTTTGAATGCGCAATCGAGGCGGTGCGGATTGCGGTGCAATATATGACTCCCGTCATGCTGCTTACCGACGGCTATATTGCCAATGCGGCGGAGCCCTGGAAAATCCCGGATGTTAGCGGTCTGGAACCATTCCCGACGACCTTCCTGGAAACAATGCCTGCAGGGGGATTGAAACCTTATGCGCGCGACGCAAAGCTGGCGCGGCCATGGATCAAGCCGGGTACGCCGGAATTGATGCACCGTATCGGCGGCATCGAGAAGGGCGTCGATACCGGCCATATCGATTATGGCGCGGCCAATCACCAGAAAATGACCGAAATCCGTCGCGACAAGGTATTGGGCGTCGCCGACAGCATTCCCGATCAGGATGTTGCGCTCGGCAATACAAGCGGCAAGCTGGCGGTGGTCGGCTGGGGTTCGACCTTCGGGCCGATCCATCAGGCGGTGCGACGTGCCGTGGAAGCGGGCAAGGATGTCGCCCATATCCATATCCGCAATATCTGGCCGATGCCGAAAAATCTCGGCGACTTGCTGAAAGGCTATGACCGCGTGATCGTACCCGAAATGAACACCGGACAGCTGAAAACCGTATTGCGCGACCAATATCTGGTCGATGCCAAGCCGGTGAACAAGGTTTCCGGCCAGCCCTTTACCATTGCCGAAATTGAAGCGGCGATTGAGGAGAATCTGTCATGAACGAGATGACAAAAATCACGACCACGCTGAAAGACTGGGAAACCGATCAGGAAGTCCGTTGGTGCCCTGGCTGTGGCGATTATGCCATTTTAAAGGCCGTACAGCGTACCATGCCCGATCTTGGGGCTGACCCGTCCAAGACGGTCTTTGTCAGCGGTATCGGCTGCTCCTCGCGCTTTCCTTATTATATGGAGACTTATGGTTTCCATACGATCCACGGCCGTGCGCCGGCAGTGGCTACCGGTGTGAAGCTCGCCAATCCGGAGCTCGACGTGTGGATCATCACCGGTGACGGTGACGCGCTGTCGATCGGCGGCAACCACACGATGCATCTGCTGCGCCGCAATCTCGATTGCCAGGTGATGCTGTTCAACAATGAAATTTACGGACTGACCAAGGGGCAATATTCGCCAACCAGCCGTCAGGGTACGCAAAGCCCGTCGACGCCTTATGGTTCGGTCGATCGGCCCGCTTCGCCCTGTGCTTTTGCGCTGGGTGCCGGTGCGCGCTTCGTGGCGCGCGGTATCGATATCCACAAAGGACTGCCCGACGTACTCAAGGCGGCCCATGCCCACAAAGGCACGTCCTTCATCGAGATTTTCCAGAATTGCATCGTCTATAACAAGGATGTGTTCGAGGAATTTGCGGCGAAGAAAACCGCAGCAGATACGCAGCTGCATCTGGTCGACGGGGAGCCCATGCTGTTCGGCAAGGGCACCAAGGGTATCACGCTCAATCGCAAGACCCTGCAGCTGGAAGTGGTCGACGTCGTCGATGGTGACTGGGAAGCGGCCGATGTGATTGTTCATGATGTCACCAACCGCTCGGTCGCGCATATGCTGATCGAAATGCAGTTCGGCGAATTCCCGATGGCACTGGGCGTGCTCTATGACGATCCGCGGCCGACGTTCGAAGCGGCTGTGATCGCTCAGAATGAAGCAGCAGCGGCTGGCAAGAAGCCGGATTTGCAGGCTTTGCTGAGCAAGGGGCAGACCTGGACGGTGGCTGAGGGTGGGCCGGAACTGTAAAGGTTTTGGACTCGCACGAAGACACGAAGGCACTAAGATGTCGGCGTGGAACGTATTGAAGAGTTCGCCAAAGTCTGTGTTGATTGTGGTTTCTGGCTGCACAAGGAATTGGGCCCGGGACTGCTTGAATCCGCCTATGAAATATTGCTTTGCGAGAGTTTGAAAGAGAAAGGTCTTTCTGTCGAAAGACAGAGGATCATTCCTACTGTCTTCAAGGGGCGAGTTTTGGACGAGGCCTTTCGGGCTGACCTGATCGTCGAAAACAGACTGTTGATTGAGCTGAAGTCTACCGAACGCTACGCACCTGTGCACGCCAAACAGCTATTGACCTATCTCCGTCTGATGGATTTGCCTCTTGGTTTCCTGATGAACTTTGGCGCAGCCACTTTCAAAGAGGGCGTAAAACGGATAGCCAATGATTATTATGCAAAATGAAAACCCCTTCCTTTGTGCCTTCGTGGCTTCGTGCGAGATAAAATTTTGGATAACCTGACCCACAGCCTGGCCGGTGCCGTTCTCGGCCAGATGGGCCTGAAAAAGAAAACCGGTCTCGGTATGGCGACGCTGATCATTGCCGCCAATATTCCCGATATCGACGCGGTGACGACCTTGCTCGGCGGGGTGCAGCATCTGGCGCTCCGGCGGGGTATCACCCATGGGCCGATCGCGATGCTGGTGCTGCCACTGTTGCTGACCGGGATCATGATCGGCTTTGACCATTGGCAGACGAAGCGCGGAAAACGGCCTGCGGACCGGTTGCCGATCCACAAGGGCTGGCTGCTGGCTTTGGCCTATATCGGCTGTCTCAGCCATCCAGCGCTGGACTGGCTGAACAGCTATGGCATCCGCCTGCTCGAGCCGTTCTCGTCGCAATGGTTTTATGGCGACAGCATCTTCATCATCGACATCTGGATCTGGGTGGCACTGATCGCTGGCCTGTGGCTTTCGAGACGGCGTGAGAAGAAGGGCGCTGGCAATTGGCAGCGGCCCGCCTGGATCAGCTTCGCTGCGATCTGCGCCTATATTTTTGCCAATGGCGTGATAACCGGCAAGGCTGAAGCGGAGACCAAGTCGCTGCTCGCGAGCAACGCTGCTCAAACCGAGGAGAAGGGCGAAGACAATATGGTCGTGGCCAACCCGGTGCCGCTCCAGTTCTGGAAACGGGAGATGCTGTGGCGCAATGAATTTGCTTACGGGTCAGGTGCTTATGATCTGTTTGACGGACTGGTTCTCAGTGAAAAGCGGGCCATGCCTGAATCCAGCCGGGCGCTGCTTCCCGTCCTGACAACGGCCAGCGATGACGCCGCCGCTTTCCTGTTCTGGTCAAGAATGCCGGTTATTGAAGGGGATGGCAGCAATATGACCGTGCGAGACCAGCGCTTCATGGACCCGCTGGTCGGAGACCGCTTCTCGGTCCGGGTCAATGTCCGAAAAGACAGGTTGGAACGAGCGGCTCCCTGAGGGATGGGTGGGATATGACAAAGCCCAAAATCATCTGGTTCCGCCGCGATCTTCGTCTGTCCGATCAAGCCGCTCTCGCCGCCGCTGCGGCCGGTGACGGCCCCGTCATTCCGGTCTATATTCTCGACGACGAAACGCCGAAACACCGCATCATGGGCGGGGCGTCGCGCTGGTGGCTGCATCGGTCATTGGAAGAATTGGAAGCATCTTTAATGAATCTGGGGTCGCGGCTGATCCTGCGCCACGGGCCAGCTTCAGAGCATTTGGCCGAAATTGTCAAATCGACGGGCGCGGATGAAGTGCATGCGCTGCAACATTACGAGCCTTGGTGGATCAATGCCGAACGAATGTTGGAAAAATCCCTCGGCGATCAGGCGCGGTTGATCCTGCATGACGGCAATTATCTGCTGCCGCCGGGGACGGTGACGACCGGATCGGGCACGCCCTATAAAATCTACACACCCTTCTGGAAGGCGCTGCGCCAGCATATGCCGCCGGGGGAGCCTGCTGCGGCTCCTGATAGTCTCGATACCCCGGACAGTTGGCCGGATAGCGATGCGCTGGACGATTGGGACCTGTTGCCGACCAAGCCGGACTGGGCCGCGGCTTTTGGTGACCACTGGCAACCGGGGAGTGCCGGAGCGGAAGACAATCTCGAAGAATTTGCGGACAAGGCGGCGGAATATGACGAAGGTCGCAATCTGCCTTCGGAAGAGCTGGTATCGCGCCTTTCACCGCATCTGCATTTTGGCGAGATCAGCCCGGCGACGGTCTGGAACCGGCTGGCGGGGCAGGGCAGCAAGGTCGAGACCTATCTCAAGGAACTGGTCTGGCGCGACTATGCGCAAAATGTGATCGACCAGTTCTCGCAATATGGTGGCGAGAGCTATCGCGAGAAAATGCGGGCGCTGCCGTGGCGCGACATGGGTGACGATAGGGTGAAAGCCGACTTCAAGGCGTGGTGCGAGGGCAGAACCGGCTATCCTATTGTCGATGCCGGAATGCGTGAACTCTGGGCGACCGGCTGGATGCACAATCGCGTCCGGATGATCGCCGCCAGTTTCCTGATCAAGCATCTGCTAATCGACTGGCGCGAGGGCGAGCAGTGGTTTTGGGATACGCTTGTGGATGCCGATTACGGCTCCAACAGCGTCAACTGGCAATGGGTGTCGGGCACCGGCGTCGACAGCAATATGTTCGTCCGGATCATGGCGCCGCTGACCCAGTCGGAGAAATTCGACGCCGGCGACTATATCCGCCAATGGGTCCCGGAACTGGCGGATATTGACGATCCCTATATCCACGATCCGGAAGACCACGGCTGCAAGCCCAAGGATTATCCGGCCAAGATCATCGGGCACAAGGAAGCGCGCGAACGGGCGCTGGACGCCTATGCCAAGGTGAAATGATCTCGGGGATTGAAATGCGCGCGGCAAGCCGATATTGTTGGCGCGCAAATCAAAGGATATCAGGTCGATGAACAAGTAGGTCGCCGTCAGGCAATATCAGAATATTCTCGCCAGTCCGACGGGCTGGACATTTTGACACCTATATTCAGGACCTCTTATGCACAGACTATCAGGAAAATTTTGCATCATCACCGGTGCCGCCCGCGGCATCGGCAAGGCTATTGCCAAGGCCTTTGTCGATGAAGGGGCGACGGTTCTGCTCACCGACTGCGATGCCGACATGCTGCAGGTCGCCGGGGAAGAACTGGGCTGCGACACATTTTTGCTGGACGTGGAGCAGGAAGCGGACTGGGACCGGCTCGCCAGCTTGCATCCTGCCGCCGATGTCGTCGTCAACAATGCCGGGATCACCGGCTTCGAAAAGGGCGTCGGCCCGCATGATCCGGAAAATGCCTCGCTCGAAGACTGGCGGGCGGTGCACCGGGTCAATCTTGATGGGACCTTCCTCGGTTGCCGCTACGCGATCCGGGCGATGAAGGACAAGGGCGCGGGATCGATCATCAATATATCGTCGCGCTCCGGGCTGGTCGGGATACCGGGGGCTGCGGCTTATGCCTCGTCCAAGGCCGCGATCCGCAATCACAGCAAGTCGGTCGCGCTTTATTGCGCGCAGCAGGGCTGGCAGATACGCTGCAATTCGATCCACCCCGCAGCGATCATGACACCGATGTGGGAGCCGATGCTGGGCGAGGGTGACGCGCGGGAGGCCTCGGAAAAGGCGCTGGTCCGCGACACGCCGCTGCAGCGGTTCGGCAAGGACAGCGAAGTGGCCGCGATTGCGGTGCTGCTGGCATCGGATGAAGCGGGCTATATCACCGGATCGGAACTGAATATCGATGGCGGCATTCTCGCTGGCTCTGCGGCGGCGCCGGGTTCGTGAATGAACGGATAGTTCTACGTTGCCAAGCGCTTAGCGCTGGTCCATATTTGCGCGCATGAACGTCGAAACCCCCAAACGCGGCCAGCATCTGCTGGACAGGCGCAAAAGATTCGCCACCGGCGGGGGCTTTTTCGCGCGCCTGTTCGCGCCCGGCTTTCACCATATTCTCGACCGCATCGATGCCGGGCTGGATCATGGCACATTCGAGGGCAAGCTGCCCGACGGGACGACGCGGATATTGGGCGGGCGCGGCGAAGGGCCGATGGCAGAGGTCAATCTGCATAGCTGGAACGCGTTGCTGCGGCTGATCAACAGCGGTTCGGTCGGCTGGTACCGCGCATGGGAACTGGGCGAATGGGGCAGTCCCGATCTGGTGCCGGTCTTTGACCTGTTCACCCGCAACCGCGACGGGCTGAAAAGCACCGGACGGGCCTCCGGTCTGTTCAACTGGGTGGTCCGGCGGCGGCACACGAAACGCGACAACGACAAACGCCGGGCGCGGCAGAATATCCAATATCATTATGATCTGGGCAATGATTTCTACCGGCTCTGGCTGGACGAGAACATGATCTATTCCAGCGCGATTTTTGCCAGCGAAACGGACAGTCTGGAGCAGGCCCAACGCAACAAGATCGCTGCCATAGCGCAGCGGCTGGCAACGCGGTCGGGCGATAGCGTGCTGGAAATAGGCTGCGGCTGGGGTGCGCTGTCGGGCAGTCTGGCGCGCGATCACGGGCTGGACGTGACCGGCATTTCGCTGTCCGACGAACAGACCGCCTGGGCGCGGGAGCATCATCCCGAGGCGGGCTATCTGATCCAGGATTATCGCGATATCGACGGTCAATATGATGCCATTGCCAGCGTCGAGATGGTGGAGGCGGTCGGCCAGCAATATTGGCCTGATTTTCTCGACTGCATCGCCCGCAACCTGAAACCCGGCGGGCGAGCGGCGCTGCAATATATCGCGATCGCCGACGATATTTTCGAACAATATGCGAGCAGCGCAGACTTCATCCAGACCTATATTTTCCCCGGCGGCATGCTGCTGTCGGAGAGCCGGTTCCGGGCGCTGGCCGAGGAACGCGGCCTGCGGTGGACCGACCAGAAGAATTTTGGCCTCGATTATGCGAAGACATTGAAAATCTGGCGCGAGCGGTTTGATGACGCGGTCGAGCGCGGCGATCTGCCTTCCGGGTTTGACGAGAAATTCGTCCGTCTGTGGCGTTTCTATCTGACCTATTGCGAAGGCGGTTTTCGTGGCGGCGGCATTGATGTCGCGCAGGTGACGCTGATAAAAACAGAATAAGAGTGGGAGAACGGAAATAATGAAATTTATCGGAAAACTGGCGATGCTGGGCGTCGCCTGTATCAGCCTGACGGCTTGCGAACAGGTGCAAAAGGTCGCGGCCGACGCGGCCGGCCTGCCGACCGACAAGAATATCCTGTTCTGGACCGATGCACAGCGCGACAAGGCTTTCCGGATGATGGACGTGCTGGTGCCCTCCAACACCATCGCCGCCGGCGATAATCCGCGGGAACTGGAGGCTGGAAATCCGCTGCCGGACAGTTTCGAGGTCGCTGGCGAAAGGCTGTCGATCGACGACTATATGGAACAGCAAAGGCTGGCCGGCATGGTCATTCTGCAGGATGGCAAGATCCGCAAGGAAGAATATCGGCGCGATTTCGAACAGGACGAACGCTGGACTTCCTTCTCTGTCGCCAAATCGCTGGTCTCGACGCTGGTCGGCGCCGCGATCAAGGACGGTTTTATCAAGTCGATCGACGATCCGCTGACCGCTTATATCCCGGAGCTGAAGGGCAGCGGCTATGACGGGGTAACGGTGTTGCAACTGCTGACCATGACATCGGGCGTGAAATGGAACGAGGATTATGCCGATCCGAAATCCGATGTGGCGCTGTTCAACAATACCAAGCCGGTCGACGGAATGGATCCGATCATCGTCTATATGAAGACGCTGGAGAATGAAGCGACGCCGGGCACCCGCTGGCAATATAATACCGGTGAAACCAATTTGATCGGCGTGCTGGTGGCCAAGGCAACAGGCAAGACTTTGTCTGAATATCTGTCCGAAAAGGTTTGGAAACCTTATGGAATGGGGCAGGATGCCGAATGGCTGCTCAACGAGGGCGGCAAGGAAATCGGCGGCTGCTGTATCTCCGCGACGGTGCGGGATTATGCCCTGTTCGGGCAGTTCGCGATGAATGGCGGCAAGGTCGGCGAGACGTCGGTTGTGCCCGAGGGCTGGTTCGAAAAGGCCGGCACGAAACAGGCGGACATCGGCGTGCCGGGTCGTGGCTATGGCTATCAGTGGTGGACCTTTGACGACGGCAGTTTCGGCGGCCAGGGCATTTTCGGCCAGGGCATTTTCATCGATCCGGCGCAGAAACTGGTCATTGCGACCAACGGCAACTGGCCCAGCGCATCACCAGACACGCAGAAGAACCAGCGGATCGCCTTTTTCGAAGCGGTGAAAAATATGTGGCAGCCGAGCCGCCGCAGAGCTGATCCGAGCCCGTCAGCTGATCTGGAAATGCTCGCCGGTGTCGAAATCGCTGGCGAGTATTTCGACCAGCCGCTCGGCGACGACCGAGGGTAGTTTGACACTGGCCGGATCCTTGCCCGGATAGGCGCTGGCCCGCATTTCGGTGCGGGTCCGGCCGGGGTCGACAATGGCTGTGCGAATCTTGCCCAAATTGCGCATTTCTTCACCATAGCTGAGCAAAAGTGTCTCAAGCGCGGCCTTCGATGCACCATAAGCGCCCCAGAATGCCCGCGGCTTGCGGCCGACGCTGCTGGTCATGGCAACGACCCGGGCATCATCGCTCTTGCGCAGCATCGGATCGAAGCCGGCGATCAGCGCCTGCTGCGCGATCAGGTTGAGCGTCAGAACGTTATTGAATTCCTTGCCGTCAATCGCCGGCACCGGTGCGAGCGTTCCCAGCATGGCGGCGTTGAGCACGAGAATGTCGAGCCCCTCCCAGCGGCCGGCAATTGCGGTGGCCAGACGCCCGATACTGTCGCCATCGGTCAGGTCGAGCGGCGCGATCGTGGCGCTGCCGCCGGCATTGTGAATCTGCTCCTCGATCTTTTCCAGACCATCGGCGCTGCGCGCGGTGATCACGACATGGGCGCCTTCGCGCGCCAGTGCCAGCGCCGTTGCCGCACCGATACCGCGGCTTGCACCCGTAACGAGCGCCAGTTGGCCTGCAAATTTCATGGTCAGTTCGCTGATTGCTTGAGGCGGGGCAGATCGCCGGACGGTTCATGGTCCCGCGCGGTGCCCGAGGAGTCGGAACGCTCGTTGAGCATGCTGAGCTGGTCGGGTTCTTCCTCGCCATCGCGATCGGTGAGGACGGTCGGATAGGCGCCGGTAAAGCAGGCATCGCAATATTGCGGCTGGAGATCATGGCGCGTGTCTTCGCCGGCCGCGCGGTAAAGACCGTCGATGGAGACGAAGGCCAGGCTGTCCGCCTGGATGAACTCGCGCATTTCCTCGATCGATTTGCGGGCCGCGAGCAGTTTTTCCCGCTTCGGCGTGTTCACGCCGTAAAAGCAGCTGTGCATGGTCGGCGGGCTGGCGATCCGCATATGGACTTCCGAAGCGCCAGCTTCGCGCATCATCTGCACGATTTTCAGACTCGTGGTGCCGCGGACGATTGAATCATCGACCAGCACGATCTTTTTGCCGTTGACCAGAGGCCGGTTGGCATTGTGTTTGAGCTTTACCCCGAGGTGGCGGACGCCGTCGCCCGGCTGGATGAACGTCCGGCCGATATAATGCGAGCGGATGATGCCCAGTTCGAAGGGAATGCCCGATTCTTCGGAAAAGCCCAGCGCTGCCGGGGTGCCGCTATCGGGCACCGGGATGACATAATCGGCGGTGACCGGGCTTTCGATGGCGAGCTGTGCACCGATTCCCTTGCGCACGCTGTAGACCGAACTGCCGTCGACAATCGAATCGGGGCGTGAGAAATAGACATGTTCGAAAATGCAGGGCCGTGCCTGATTATCGGGAAAGGGGCGGTGCGAGCGCAGTTCGCCGTTGGTGACGACGATCAGTTCGCCGGGATCGACGCTGCGAACATATTCCGCGCCGACCAGATCAAGGGCGACGGTTTCGGAAGCGAAAACATAGGCTTCGCCGATCCTGCCCATCACCAGCGGGCGGATGCCGAGCGGATCGCGGCAGGCGATCATCCCTTCGGCGGTCATGCAGATCAGCGAATAGGCGCCTTCGACCTGTTTCAGCGCGTCGATAAATTTGTCGAGCAGGGTGCGATATTTGGATGTGGCGACCAGATGGATGATGACTTCGGTATCGCTGGTCGACTGGAATATCGAACCGTGGCGGACGAGCTCGTCCCGCAAGGCCAGCGCGTTGGAAATATTGCCATTATGGGCGATCGCAAAACCGCCGGACGCGAGGTCGGCCTCGAGCGGCTGGACGTTGCGCAAGGTGCCGGCACCGGTGGTCGAATAGCGGACGTGGCCGCAGGCCGAATCGCCCTGCAGACGGTTGATCACTTCCTCGCTGTCGAAATTGCCGGCCACCGGGCCGAGCGCGCGGTGGCTGTAGAATTCCTTGCCGTTGCGGCAGGTAATCCCGGCGGCTTCCTGGCCGCGATGCTGGAGAGCGTGCAGACCGAGCGCGACCATGGCGGCGGCGTCGTCGATACCGGCGACGCCAAAAACGCCACACTCTTCCCGCAGCTTGTCATCTTCAAACGGGTGGGTTGTCAGCATATCTCACCTGGCATGTAATTGGTCGGGCGCGCGATGCCTGCCATATAGGTTTGAAAGGTGGCTTTGTCTGCCCCCAATGTCATAAAATCATAATATTGCGTGATCGGGCATCTGCGGGCTGGATCAATTGCGCCTTTAGCCGTTGCGCGCGACCGGATCGGGTCTTAATCCACTGGCATGAGCAAAATTGAAGATGATCCCGAGACCGGAAGCCTGCTGCAGCCGAAATATGATTCGAACGGCCTGATCACCGCTGTTGTCAGCGACGATTCGTCCGGCGAGTTGCTGATGCTCGCCCATATGAATGCCGAGGCCCTGCAACTGACCCAGGAAAGCGGTGTGGCGCATTTCTACTCCCGGAGCCGGCAGTGCCTCTGGAAGAAGGGCGAAACTTCGGGCAATATTTTGACGGTGACCGAGATGCGCATCGATTGCGATCAGGATGCGCTGTGGATCAAGGCGGTGGCCGCTGGTCCGGCCTGTCACACGGGCCAGAGAAGCTGTTTTTACCGCAAGATTGTCGACGGCAAGCTGGAGCCGATCGCTTGAGTCGCTTCGCCGCAATATTGTTGCCGATATTGCTGGCGGGCTGTGGCCAGCAGCAACCGAAGGCCGAACAGGCCGATACCGAACTCCCGCCGCTGGAGCAGGCGGCGATCGATGCCGGCGTTATTCCCGATGTACGCAATGTCACCCTGTCCGGCGCTTTCGAACGGCGCAGCGATCTGGGGACCGACCGGTTCTGCGCGGTCGGCAATGACGAGAATGGCTATCAGATCGGCATGATCGCGGTGTTCGGGCCGGAGACCAAATGCGAAGGGCTGGGCGAGGCCGAGCGGGAAGGGGAAACGGTCCGGATCACCCTCAACAGCGAAGAAACCTGCCGCTTCTCGGCCCGGTTCGACGGGGTCGAGCTGGAATTGCCGGGCAGCCTGCCGGAGACCTGCTCAAGCTATTGCAGCCCCCGTGCCGGTTTCGAAGGCGTCAGTTTCTATATGGTCGGCGAGGGCGACGCGGTGGCCCGTTCCACCAGCGGTCGCGATTTCGAGAATCTTTGTCCCGGCGGCTAACATTGACGTTTACGTTAGCGTAAGCTATACGGCGACCATGTCACAGCAACAAAGCCATGCCGAAATCGACACGCCCGACCTGAAAACCGGGAAACCTATACAATATCCGACCTGTCGGACGAATTTGGTGTTACCGCACGGGCCTTGCGATTCTACGAGGACGAGGGGCTGATCGCCCCGCACCGCAAGGGTCTGTCGCGCATTTATACCAAACGCGACCGGGCCCGTCTGGCCTGGATCATGCGGGCCAAGAATGTCGGGTTCAGCCTGACCGAAATCCGCGACATGATCGATCTCTACGATCTCGGCGATGGCCGGAAGACACAGATGCAGGTCACCATCGCGAAATGCCAGGAAAAGGTCGACACGCTGAAGAAACAACGCGCCGATATCGACAGTTCGATCAAGGAACTGACCGGCTTCATAAAGACTGTGCAGGAGGCCATGGCCGACGCCAAAGCACAGCAGCAATAGAGGATAGACGCCGGTAATGTCCGGCACCCCCATTTGAGTAGAAAGTAAAAAATCATGCCCAGTTATACCGCGCCGGTCGGCGAAGTCCGGTTCATCCTGAACGAGGTCCTAGGCCTTGAAAATTATTCCGGTCTCCCGGGCTTTGAAAATGCCACGCCGGAAATGGTCGACGCGATCCTGACCGAAGCGGGCCGTTTTTCGGCCGAAGTCCTGCATCCGCTGAACCAGTCGGGTGACGAGGAAGGCTGCACCCGTCATGAAGACGGATCGGTCACCACGCCAAAGGGTTTCAAGGAAGCCTATCAGCAACTGACCGATGGCGGCTGGACGACCTTGTCCTCGCCGGAAGAATTCGGCGGCCAGGGCCTGCCGCGCGTGGTCGGCAACGCGGTCATGGAATTCATGGTCTCGGCCAACCAGGCGCTGGAAATGTACAGCGGCCTGACGCAGGGCGCGATTGCCTCGATCCTCACCGAAGGCAGCGAAGAGCAGAAGCAGACCTATGCGACCCAGATGATTTCCGGCAAATGGACCGGAACGATGAACCTGACCGAGGCGCATTGCGGCACCGATCTGGGCCTGATCCGGACCAAGGCCGAACCCATGCCGGGCGGCCATTATGCGATCACCGGCCAGAAGATTTTCATCTCTGCCGGCGAACATGACATGGCGGAGAATATCATCCACCTCGTGCTGGCGAAGACTCCGGGCGCTCCCGACAGCTCCAAAGGCATCTCGCTGTTCATCGTACCGAAATTCCTGGTCAACGAAGACGGCTCGCTGGGCGAACGCAACGGCGTTAGCTGCGGCTCGATCGAGGAAAAAATGGGCATCCACGGCAATGCGACTTGTGTGATGAACTATGACGGCGCGACCGGCTATATGGTCGGCGAAGAGAATAAGGGCCTGCGCGCGATGTTCATCATGATGAACGCGGCGCGGCTGGGCGTTGGCCTGCAGGGTCTGGCGCAGGGCGAAATCGCCTATCAGAATGCCGTGATCTATGCCGGTGACCGCCGGCAGGGCCGGGCGCTGACCGGTGCCCAGGATCCGGAAGAAAAAGCCGATACGCTGTTCGTCCATCCGGACGTTCGCCGGATGCTGATGGACGGCAAGGCCTTTACCGAATCGATGCGTGCGCTGGTACTCTGGGGTGCGTTGCAGGTTGATCTGGCCGACAAGGCGGAGACCGAGGAAGAACGGCAGATGGCCGACGATCTCGTCAGCCTGCTGACCCCGGTCATCAAGGGCTATGGCACCGACAAGGGCTATCAGGTCGCCACCGATTCGCAGCAGGTCTACGGCGGACATGGCTATATTCAGGAATGGGGTATGGAGCAGTTCGTGCGCGATGCGCGGATCGCCATGATCTATGAAGGCACCAACGGTATCCAGGCGATGGATCTGGTCGGCCGCAAGCTCGGCCAGAACGGTGGCCGGGCGGTACAGGCCTTTTTCAAGGTGGTTGCCGAAGAAATTGCCGAAGCCAAGGGACACGAGAAACTGTCGGGATTTGCCGAAGCGCTGGAAAAAGCCAACGGCGAACTGCAGAAAGCCACCATGTGGTTCATGCAGCATGGCATGGCCAATCCGAACAACGCCGGCGCCGGTGCTTATCATTATATGCACATCATGGGCATCGTCTCGCTGGGTCTGATGTGGCTGCGGATGAGCAAGGCGGCGCAGGCTGCTCTCGACGCCGGCACCGACAATCCGAAATATTACGAGGCCAAGCTGGTCACCGCGCAATATTTCGCCGAGCGGTTCATGCCGGACGCGGGCGCCTTGCGTCGCAAGATCGAAGGCGGTGCCGAATCGATCATGGCGCTCGACCCGGACATGTTCGCGGTTGCCTGAACGCGTTGATCAGGCGGCTTCGTTCCGTTCCGCCTGCTGATAGGCATTTTCCCACATATGAAGGTTTCGCCGGGCATCCTGTACAAAGGGTGACCGGCGAATGCCCCATAATGCCAGATCATTGGCGAGCCGGCCCAGCAGTCGCATCGGACGCTTTACCTGCAGCAGCAGGATGACCCGGCGCTGATCCGTTGCATTGTGCACCTCGTGAAAATAGCTGTCGTCAAAGATCAGCCATTTGCCGGCTTCCCAGTGGAGATCGATATCCTCGACCTGCATCGCGCATTGCTCCGCCCGGTCGGGAATGATCAGGCCGAGGTGGCAGGTCACCAGACCACGGGTTACCCCGCGATGGCGGGGGATGGTCGCTCCGGGCTCCAATATCGAGAAGAAAGCCGAGTTGAGATCGGGTATCTGGCGCACCAGTTCCGCCGTGACCGGCGCGCGGGCGCAATTTTCTGCCACTTCATAGCCATAGCCGACCAGAAAGAAGGACCTCCAGTTGCCGTCACCGGCAATCCGCGCGTGATCGGGTGAAATTTCCCGGAGCGGTGGTACGGCATCGCGATGGCGCAGGATGGCGGCTGCTTCCGCGGCGATGGTCTGCCACTTTTCGGCGAGGCGGTTGGTCCATGGAAAGGCGCTCGCCGGGAGAACCGGCTCGGTCGGGATTTTCGACTGGTCCCTCGATATCCGGTTCATCGTGCCGCGCAGCCTCTTGCCGATCCTGATGATAAGCGGACGGTCTGTGGTGGCGGGGGAAGCGGGGCGCTGGTCCTGAATAGACATGGCTAGCAATCTTTCAGTTGAAAAATTCCGGACCCCTTTTTCCAATTATATTGCAGAATGTGACGATAATTCGACAAACTGTTGCCGAAATTCTGTCAAAAGCGAGCTTGTGGATCTGCCACGACGAATGGTGTTTATTTGTCGATAGCTGGCGGTAAATCAGCTATTTAGCGCCGCTTTCGAACATATGGTCGAAGGTTGCTGGACCCGCCGCGCCAAATCCGTCAGCACATTTCGTGACAGGGGAATGATATGCATAAGGAGTATATGCAATGCATTCCAACAATAGCCAGAAACGTCTGCGCCGGATGACACCATTTCTGATCGGCGCCGGACTGGGACTTTCGGTTGCAGCCCATGCGGCCGAACCGGAAACCACCGACGAGACGCCATCGGAAATCCCGGCACCGACCATCGACACTGATGGTGACGGTCTGATGGATGCGTGGGACCGCAGCGGTGACGGACAGCCCGATGCCTGGGACAGCGATGGCGATGGTCAGCCCGATCTGCTCGACAATGACGGCGACGGCGAGCCGGACTAGATGAACCGTCCGAAAGCAACTGGAACACCGGGCCTAATATTGGTCCGGTGTTTTTTATTCTCGAAAAGCTCGTCGAACATGCTGAGCATGGCCGCCTTGCTTTGCCGATCGGCCGAAGCGTTATAGCGGACCGCCTCGACGGCTCGGGAATTGCTGCTGATGTCAGTGAATCCGTGGAGCACGCCGGAATAGATATGCATGTGGCAATCGGCCCCGGCGATATCCATTTCCTCGAGAAAATCCCGCACCTGCTTCGGCGGAACGAGCGGGTCGGCCCGGCCGTGGCAGACCAGAAGGCGCGCCTTGATCGTCCCACGCTTGGCCGGAAGCGGTGTGGCCAGCAGTCCGTGGAAGCTGACCACCAGCGCGATATCCTCGCCGCCGCGCGCCATTTCCAGAACGATTTCGCCGCCCATGCAATAGCCGATCGCGGCAATCCGGTTGTTCGCCAGCTTTGAGCGCGTACGCAATTCGGCGAGCGCGCAGCGGAAGCGGTCGCGATAATATTCGGCATCGGCGCGCAGCTCGTCGGCCAGTTTGCGGGCTTCACGCATGTCCTCGACATGGCCCTTGCCATAGAGGTCGCAGACCATCGCGCTATAGCCCAGGGAAGCGAGCCAGCGGGCGCGATCATGCATCAGCTTGGTCGGTCCGGCGATGGTCGGCACGATCAATATGCCGGCCCGCGGATAGCGGCTGGGTTGCGCCATATAGCCGGCCAATTCCACATCACCATGCCGGTAGGTGAATTGCTGGACCTCTATCGAGCTCATTCTTCGGGCAAAAACTCTGGCACGGAGAGATAGCGCTCGCCGGTGTCATAATTGAAACCGAGGACTTTCGCTCCGTCGCCCAGTTCCGGAAGTTTCTGCGCGATCGCCGCCAGAGTGGCGCCTGAGGAAATGCCGACCAGCATACCTTCCTCGCTGGCCGCTCTCAGGGCCATGGTCTTGGCATCGGCGGGGTCGACCTGGATCGCGCCGTCGATGCTCTGCGTGTGCAGATTGCCGGGGATGAAGCCGGCGCCAATGCCCTGGATCGAGTGCGGGCCGGGCTGGCCGCCGCTGATCACCGGGGATGAGGTCGGCTCGACCGCATAGACTTTCAGGCCGCTCCAATGTTCTTTCAGCACTTCCGCCACGCCGGTGATATGGCCGCCAGTGCCCACGCCGGTGATGATCGCATCCAGCGGGTTGTCTTTGAAGTCATTAAGAATTTCGATCGCTGTCGTGCGTTTGTGCACTTCGAAATTGGCCGGATTTTCAAATTGCTGCGGCATCCAGGCGCCCGGTGTCTGGTCGACCAGTTCCTGCGCCCGCTCGATCGCGCCCTTCATGCCCTTTTCCTTCGGGCTGAGGTCGAAGGTCGCGCCATAAGCCAGCATCAGGCGCCGGCGTTCCAGCGACATCGATTCGGGCATCACCAGCACCAGCGTATAGCCCTTGACCGCCGCGACCATCGCGAGGCCAACGCCGGTATTGCCCGATGTCGGTTCGATGATCGTACCGCCGGGCTTGAGCGCGCCGGATTTCTCGGCCGCCTCGATCATCGCCAGACCGATGCGGTCCTTGATCGATCCGCCGGGGTTGGAGCGTTCGGACTTGATCCAGACATTGGCGTCGCCGAACAGCCGCTGCATCTTGATATGCGGTGTGTTTCCGATGGTTTCGAGAATATTATTGGCAATCATTATCCTGCGCTCCTGTTTATCTTCTCATTCTTTTGCCGGTTCCCTCTGCAGGTCCTCCGGCGGATCAAAAGTCTTGGCAGCGCCCAGTTGCGGAAACAGGCGAGACCAGAGTCCGGTGACCACTATAGCACCGGCACCGCCTGCTACAATGGCGGCAATCGGGCCGACCAACACGGCCAGGCCGCCGGACAAGGCGTCGCCCAGTTCATTGGATGCGCTGATCGTCATCTGGCTGACCGCGCCGACCCGTCCGCGCTTGGCGTCCGGCGTGTGCAGCTGGATCAGCGAACCGCGGACATAGACGCCGAACATGTCGGCGGCGCCGCAGAGGCCGAGACAGGCCATCGACAGGTAGAGATTGGTGCTGAGGCCAAAGCCGATCGTGCCGAGACCGAACACCGCCATGGCCACGAGCATGCTGTTGCCGACATTCTTGCTGAGCGGGGCGAAGGAAAAATCAGCGCGACTATGACCGCGCCGACCGCCGGCGAGGCAGCGAGCAGCGACAGGCCGATTTCTCCGGCATTCAATATATCCTTGGCAAAGACCGGGATCATCGCCGTGGCGCCGGCGAGGAACATGACCAGCAGATCGAGCGTGATTGCGCCCAGCACCAGCTTGTTGGTCCAGACATAGGCCATGCCGTCGCTGACCTGCTGCAAAGGGCCTCTCGTCTTGTCCGCTTCCGGGCGCGGCACCGGCCCGATCATGCACATCGCCAGCGTTGCCAGGCTGTAGAGACCTGCGCAGACGAAATAGGGCAGGGCGGCATCGACCTTGTAGAGCGGCCCCGCCATGCCCGGACCGGCAATGACGCCGACCTGCCAGGCTATGGTCGACAGCGCGATGGCACGCGGCAGCGACGCTTTCGGGACCAGATTGGGTGCGAGCGAGCTGATCGCCGGGCCGAGAAAGGCGCGGCAGATGCCGAGCAGCACCGCGATGATATAGATGGTCCAGAGCGTGATCCCGCCAGTCGCGGTCAGCAGGCCGAGGGCCAGCGCTATCAGTGCCTGGGCCGCCAGCACGATGCGCGCGATCCAGCGGCGGTCCATATGGTCGGCGACCCAGCCGACCAGCGGCGTCAGAATGAACAAGGGCACGAATTGCAACAGCCCGAGCAGCCCCAAAATCCCGGCAGAGGCGCTGACCCCCATGCTTTCGCGCGCCAGATTATAGGCCTGCCAGCCGAGGATCAGCATCATCGCGTAAAGCGCAAACATCGATGCCAGTCGCGAGAACCAGAGGTAGCGATAATTGGCGATAGTGAAGGGATGCGGTGCGGAGCTGATCACCGGATGCTGCTAGCGATTGCGGCTGGGTGCTGCAATCAATTCGTGCGCCGGCACTGGAATTTTGCCGATTGCCTTTCGTCGAATAGCGCTGGCCAAGCCGCTGGCGATTGTGCCAGTCTGTCGTCGGCAGACATATTCCCCGGGGAGACAGAAATGAAGATGCGCAATCTGATGCTGGCGGTATCGCTGGCGGCTTTGACGGTGACCGGCTGCAAGAAGGTAGAGGATGCACCGGTTGCCGCGATGGAGATTGACCAGAGCAGTGTCTGGGGCAGCTATTTGTCCCGCTTTCTGGACGGCTATTTCCCCGCCAACCCGACATTTGCTGTCTATCAGGGCAAACATGAATTTGACGGTCAGTTGCCCGACTGGAGCGAGGCAGGCCTGAAAAAGGCAATTGATATTCGCAAGCAGGCGATAGCGGAGGCGCAGGCGATCGACGCGGCAGAGCTCAGTGAAGCGGAGCTGTTCGAGCGGGACTATCTGGTCAGCGTGATGGAGGGCGAGCTTTTCTGGCTGGAGACCGCCGATGCACCGCACCGGAATCCCGCCTATTATGTCGGCGCGCTGGACCCCAATGTCTATATTGCCCGGCCCTATGCCGATGTCGAAACGCGGATGAAGGCCTTCATCCAATATGCCAATGCCGTCCCGGCGGCAGCCGCGCAGATCAAGGGCAACCTGCAATTGCCTTTGCCGGAAACCTATCTGAAATTCGGGCAGGCCGCTTTTGGCGGATTTGCGGATTATTTCACCGGCGACGCCAAGGCCGCCTTTGCCGAGGTGAAGGACAGCGAACTGCAGCAGCAATTTGATATCGCTGCCGCCGCTGCTGCTGCGGCGATGAAGGATCTGGCTGGTCATATCGGTTCGGTCCCGGCGACCAGGGACGGCTATGCGCTGGGCGCCGAGACATTCGCGGCGATGGTGAGCAAGACCGAGGGTGTCAATATCTCGCTCGACGAGCTGGAGGCGATCGGCCGGGCCGATCTTAAGCGCAATCAGGCGGCTTTGGCCGAAGCATGCGGCACATTCGCGCCCGGCGCGAGCATCGTCGACTGTTTTGCAAAAATGGCGGCGAACAAGCCGGAAAAGGGTCCGGTGCAGGAAGCCCGTGACCAATTGCCGCCGCTGCGCGCATTTCTGATCGAGAAGGATCTGGTGAGCATTCCCGGCACGGAAGTCGCGCAGGTCGAGGAATCGCCGCCCTATAACAGACAGAATAGCGCCTATATCGACATTCCGGGCCCCTATGAAACCGGCCTGCCGAGCGTCTATTATATCTCGCCGCCGGACCCGTCGTGGGACGAAGCCACAAGAGCCGCCTATATTCCCGGCAAGATGGACCTGCTCGGCACCTCGATCCACGAAGTCTGGCCCGGCCATTTCCTCAACTTCCTGCACAGCAACCGGGCGCAATCGGTCTTCGGCAAGCTCTTTGTCGGCTATGCCTTCGCCGAGGGCTGGGCGCATTATACCGAAGAGATGATGATCGAAGCCGGATTGCACGATGGCGATCCGGAGACCAAAATCGGGCAGCTGTCCAACGCGCTGCTGCGCAATTGCCGCTATCTGTCGGCCATCGGCCTGCACGCACGCGGGATGACGGTCGAGCAGAGCCTCGATATGTTCCGGAAGGAATGTTATCAGGATCTCGGCAATGCGACCCAGCAGGCGGCGCGCGGAACCTATGATCCGGCCTATCTCAATTACACAATGGGCAAGCTGATGATCCGCAGGTTGCGCGAGGACTGGACCGATGCCCATTTTGCCGAGCAGAAGGCCGGTGAAAATGGTGCGACCGCCGGCTGGAAGGAATTTCATGACGAATTCCTCAGCTATGGTGGCCCGCCGATACCGATGGTGCGCAAGGCGATGATGAAGGAAGCCGAAGCAAAAGCGGTCTTCTAGACTCACTAATCCCTGTCCAGCGGAAGGACTTTTCCGCGCGAGAGAGCAAAATCATGGGCACCTGCCGGTGCGGGTGCCCCAATGATCGGCCCGTTAACGCTGCCCCTTAATAAACCGGAAACCATCGTACCGCTGCGGGACGGCGGAAAAATCGAACGTTTGTCGCCGCGAATCCATGGTAAACACTCCGTTAACTTGCGGAGTATGAGCGATGGTCGAAAAATAGCCTATCGGGTGAGCGCCTCGGTTTTGCTGCTGACGGCATTGGCGATATTCGCGATGCTGGTCATGGGGCTGACCCGCGCCGACGCCGAATCCTCTTCCGCGCGTCCGGCGCCGGTGGCCAGCGAGAATGCGGTGGCCGAACCGGTTGTCCAAAATGCTGCCCTGGTCGAACCAGAGATTGCCGAGCCTGTGGACATTGCCGAAAAACTGCCGCTGAGCGACAGGTTCGTGGTCAAGCGCATCCTCCAGATCGACGAGCCTTTCGTCCATGGCTATTATAAATGGGACGACGAGGGCGTGCCGGATGGCGAACTGGTCGTCACCGTCGATCTCAAGGCCGAGAGCATTTCCGTCTTCCGCGCCGGCTATGAAATCGGTGCCGCGGTGATCACCTTTGGCGATTCCAGAAAGCCGACTCCGACCGGCGTCTTCCCGATCACCCAGAAGAACAAGGACCATGTCTCCAACATCTATGGCTCGCCGATGCCTTATATGATGCGGCTGACCAATGACGGCGTCGCCATCCATGCCTCCGACGTCAAATGGGGCTGGGGGACGCGGGGCTGCATCGGTGTGCCGCTGGAATTTGCACGGCTTCTGTTCGAACAGGCAAAGCTGGGCGACCGGGTGATTGTCACCAATGGCAAGATGATGGGCCTGGGCGACGCTATACTGTAGCATTGCTGCCAGCCGCCACGGTCACCAGCTTTTCGGTCGCAGACGGGCTGTTTCTGTCATCGCGCCTTACAATAGCCCCTATCCCTCCCTATATCGGGAACAGGCCCGTGCGACCGCGCAATCGCGCTCCGCACCGGCATTGTCTCTTCACGGTCAGAAATAACTCTGAGCGGCTTTCCTGAGGCAGGACCTATTCGCAGCCCATTTGTTTGACGTTGTTCGCCGACAGCCGACCCGCCGATTCCTCTGTTGGAGCGAAGCTGGCGGCTGCCGTCCGCAAAACCCTCTGGAAGGAAATATCATGGCCAAGTCGCAGAAGAAATCGAACAAGGAAATCCGCAAGCCCAAGGCCGCCAAGGTCAAGAACAACGCTTCCAACCCGTCGGGTAAGGCGGGTGTCGTCGCCGGTCTTGAGAATATCAAGAGCAACCGCGGGAAATGACCGGACCGGAAGGGCACCCCTTATGCGTGTAAAAGCATCCACCTGCCGTGAACAGGAAGCGCGCCAGCTCGATCTGGCCACCAATGACCCGCTCGAAAGCCGCCGCAAGGTCGCTGCCGCGGCTGCAAAGGCGTGGGGTCTCGAAGCGATTCAGGCCGAAAAGCGCGAGGCTGGTCACGTCAGCCCGCGCGACAGGCTGGACGCGGAAATCGCGCTGGAATTTGCCGAAGAGGGTGATGGCGACGGAGAATAGGGTGCTATTCCGGATGATGGTCGCTTAAGGTTGGATTGCGTAAAACGGGTCTTGGAAGATTGCCTTTTCGAAGCGAACTGTCCATTATAGTGAACATCAAATTTTGACGAAAGTCCCCCTAAACAAAGCCCCTCCTCTTCAGAGGAGGGCTTGGGGTGGTGGCGAGGCGAAGCCGAGCTTGCGCGACCGAGCCACTCACCGGCATCGAGCCGGTTCGCGGCTGACCCACCCCTTGATCCCCTCCCTTTAAAGGGAGGGGCTGGGTGCAAACCCGTTCGTGGTGAACCTGTCGAACCACTGTTCCCGTTGCTAGACGTCGTTAGCTGCGCTGGCCTTCGGCTCGACAAGCTCAGGACGAATGGAAAACCCGGCTCAGCCCGAACGGCAAGTGCTCAAGCCACCTCGACAAAACTGTCCAGAACCCGCTTGTCGCCTGACTTCTCGAACGCGATTTCCAGCTTGTTGCCTTCCTTCACCTTCACTTCGCCATAGCCGAATTTATTGTGGAAGACGCGCATGCCGACCTTTACATCGTCGCGGCCCTTGTTGCCGAGAGAGACGGCGCTGCGGCGGGCTTCCTTGATGACGCGGGGTTTCTTGTCAAAGCCCGACGAGGCCGCGCGTTGCCAGCCGGGGCCGCGTTTGCCGGCTCTGGTGGCGTTGGTGGCGGCGAGATGGGCGAACGGGTCGCTATTCTCGGTCCAGTTGGCGCGCCACAGGCTTTCGCCGCCGCTCATACTGCTTTCATGCTCGACATGGTCCTTCGGCAGCTCGTCGATGAAGCGCGAGGGAATTGAGCTGGTCCACTGGCCGTAGATCCGCCGGTTTGCGGCGTGGAAAATCGTGCATTTCTTTTTCGCCCGGGTGATCGCGACATAGGCGAGGCGGCGTTCCTCCTCGAGGCTGGCATTGCCGCCCTCGTCGAGGCTGCGCTGCGAGGGGAAGACGCCTTCTTCCCAGCCGGCGCAGAACACATGGTCATATTCCAGGCCCTTGGCACCGTGCATGGTCATGATCGTGACCTGGGGCTCGTCGTCGCGGGCATCATTGTCCATGACCAGAGAGACATGCTCAAGGAAATCGCCGAGCGTTTCATATTCTTCCATCGCGCGGGCCAGTTCGGTCAGATTCTCCAGCCGACCGGCGGCCTCGGTCGAGCGGTCGGCCTGTAGCATCGTCGTATAGCCGCATTCGTCGAGCACGATCCGGGTGAGTTCGGCATGGTCGGTATCCGCCGCCATTTCGCGCCAGCGGCCGAAATTGCGCATCAGCTCGAGCAAAGTGTTGCGCGCGCGCGGTGGCAGTTCATCGGTATCACAGATGCTGAGCGCCGCTGCGGCTAGCGGAATGCCTTGGTTGCGGGCGAGGCGGTGGACTTTTTCGACCGTCTTGTCGCCCAGGCCGCGCTTTGGCGTGTTGACGATCCGCTCGAAAGCGAGATCATCCGCAGGTTGCGTGATCACCCGCAGATAGGCGAGGGCATCGCGGATTTCGGCGCGCTCGTAAAAGCGGAAACCGCCGATGATCTTGTACGGCATGCCGATCGAAATGAAGCGGTCCTCGAACTCGCGGGTCTGGAACTGGGCGCGGACGAGGATTGCGATATCGTTGAGCGAGACCTGTTTGATCTGCTGCAGCGCCTCGATCTCGTCGCCGGTGCGCCGGGCTTCTTCCGGACCATCCCAGACGCCGATCACCTGCACCTTGTCGCCTTCGGTTTCTTCGGTCCACAGGGTCTTGCCGAGGCGACCGCTATTGTGATTGATCAGTCCCGATGCGGCGGCGAGAATATGCGGCGTCGAGCGGTAATTCTGCTCCAGCTTGACCACCGTGGCTTCGGGAAAATCCTTTTCGAATTTCAGGATATTGGCGACTTCCGCGCCGCGCCAGCTATAGATCGACTGGTCGTCATCGCCGACGCAGCAGATATTCTTGTGGCTTTGCGCGAGCAGCCGCAGCCAGAGATATTGCGAGCTGTTGGTGTCCTGATATTCGTCGACGAGGATATATTTGAACTGTCTCTGGTAGCGTTCCAGAATTTCGCGGTGGTTTTTGAGCAGGTTCAGCGAATGCAGCAGCAAGTCGCCAAAATCGCAGGCGTTGAGCGCTTTCAGCCGCGCCTGATAGAGCGCGTAGAAATGCTGGCCCTTGCCATTGTCATAGCGCTCGGCCTCGTTGGCATCGAGATCCTGCGGATTGAGGCCGCGGTTTTCCACTGGTCGATCAGGCCGGCGAGCATCCGGGCGGGCCAGCGCTTGTCGTCCACGTCCTCGGCCTGGATCAGCTGCTTGAGCAGCCTTATCTGGTCATCGGTGTCGAGAATGGTGAAATTATTCTGCAGGCCGACCATCTCGGCATGGCGGCGCAGCATTTTGGCGCCGATGCTGTGGAATGTACCAAGCCACGGCATGCCTTCAAAACTCTCACCCACAATCGTCGCGATCCGCTCCTTCATCTCGCGGGCGGCCTTGTTGGTGAAGGTCACCGCCAGAATCTCGCTTGGCCAGGCCTTGCGGGAATAGACGATATGGGCGATCCGGCGGGTGAGGGCGGCGGTCTTGCCAGTGCCTGCACCTGCCAGCACCAGCACCGGCCCTTCGCTGGTCAAGACGGCCTGACGCTGTGGCGCGTTCAATCCCCGGACATAGGGGGATCATTCTCTTGCGGTTGTTTGACAGGTTCGGACATGGGTGAACAGTTAGGGAACATCGGCGCGGGCGGCAAGGCCAATATCATTTTGACATGACCGAAAGGGCAGGTTGCAATTTTTGCTGCGCCGCACCATTTACGTCTCAAATGCCGGAACCGGCACGCCAATGGAGCAGAACATGAGCAAGAGACTTTTTACCAGCGCGATTGTCGCCACCCTGATGATGGCTGGCGCCAGCATCTATTCGACGGTCCACCAGGATCATGACGAAACGGCGTCGGTCCTGACGATGATGGGCGGCTAATCCTCCGCTTGTGACGATGGAGCGGGGCGCAGGAGATGAATTCGCGCCTTGCCGCTGTCGCGGACGCAATCCAGATCAAATCCCTTGACCTCGACATTTTCATGGCGTGATGTTTCCACCGCTATCCAGCTTGATGGCGCGAACCAGCCATGCCTAGCGAGCTTGTCCAGCGCCACCGCGCCGGCTCCCGATTCATAAGGCGGGTCCATCAGGATCAGGTCATAAGGCTTGCGGGCGGCGCCGAGATGCAGGACCGATCCGATCCGCACATCGGCATCGGCGCCGAGCGTTTCGATATTTTTTCCAGCGCCCGAACCGCATCGGGATCCTGCTCGACGAAGGTGCAGTGCGCCGCGCCGCGTGACAGCGCTTCCAGTCCCAGCGCGCCCGAGCCGGAAAACAGGTCCAATATCTGCAAATCCTCAAAATCGCCCAGCCGGCTGGTCAGCATGGAGAACAGCCGCTCGCGCGTGCGGTCGGCGGTCGGGCGGGTGGTTTCGCCTTTCGGAGCGACGATTTTCCGGCCGCGCCAGGTTCCTGCAATTATGCGCATGTCTTTTCCGGGAGGCAAAGCACCGTTCGTGCTGAGCTTGTCGAAGCACGCTTCTCGGAGGAGAGATGTCCTTCGACAGGCTCAGGACGAACGGATTTTATAACGCACGCGCGGTCGCTCATTTTAGTGATTTTCTGAACTGCACCAGATCATGCTGGCGCACGACCTCGATCTGGCCTTTTTCCAGATCGCCGAGCACGAACGGGCCGTAGCGGGTGCGGATCAGGCGGGAGACTTCCAGACCGAAATGTTCCAGCACGCGGCGGACTTCGCGGTTCTTGCCTTCGGTCAGCGTCAGCTCGATCCATTGGTTGCGGCCGGTGCGCCGTTCGAGATTGGCGGTGATCGGACCATAATGCATGCCCTCGATGGTAATGCCGCGATACAGCTCTTCCAGCTGGTTCTGGGTGATATCGCCGAAGGTCCGCGCCCGGTAGGACCGTTCGATGCCGTTTTTCGGCAATTCCATCTGCCGCTTGAACTCGCCGTCGGTGGTCATCAGCAGCAGGCCCTCGGTGTTCATGTCGAGCCGGCCAATCGGCATGATCCGCTCCATTTCGGGAAGCACGTCATAAATCGTCTTCTTGCCGGAAAAGTCGCGTTCCGCGGTCAGATAGCCATTGGGCTTGTGAAAGCGATAGAGTTTGGCCGGGGCCGGTTCGGCAACCGGGTTGCCGTCCACCGTTATCCCCGTCAGGTTCTTGAGCAGTAGCGAGGGATGTTCCACCAGATTGCCATTCAGCTCGATCCGTCCGGCCTCGATCATCCGCTCGATTTCGCGGCGCGAGGCCACGCCGGCGCGGGCCAGGAGTTTGGCAATGCGCTGCCCTTCGCGCACATCGCTCGCAGGCGCTTTGGCGGCTGCAGGGGCCTTCGCTCCGGGGGTCGGTTTTGCGCGATATATCTTGGCTGGTTTCTCTTCGGTCATGGGCGGTTCCATGGCGGAAAAATGCGCTGGCTGCAATCTGTAACCTCTGGTTTCATGGCCGCGAACAGCTATTGTCACCCGTTCGGAGTTGGAAATGAGCAAGATCATCATGGGCGCGTTAATTGGCGGATCGGCATTTGCCGGCATCGTCGGCGCGCAACTGGCGCCGATCGCTGCCGCCAGCGCGGTTGCGGTGGCCGATGATGGCGAAAGCTCCAATCCCGTCGTCATCGAGCTGTTCACCAGCCAGGGATGCTCGTCCTGTCCCCCCGCAGATATGCTCGCCAGACGGCTGGCAAAAGACGGCTCCCTGCTGGTGATCACGCGGTCGGTGACCTACTGGGACCGGCTCGGCTGGAAAGACACGCTGGCCCGTGAGGAAAATACGCGCTTGCAGCGGGCCTATGCGGCAAAGGGCAATGAAGGATCGGGGGTCTACACCCCGCAAATGGTGGTCAACGGCGCCGGCAGTGCGGTTGGATCGCGGGAAAATGACGTCCGCTCGCTGGTCCGGCGGGCCGACCGGAACGGGCCACGGATCGGCACTTCGACCGACAGCAAGGGCCGGATGATCGTCACGATCAGCGGCCGGTCCGCCTATCTCGCCGGCGTATCCCTGATTGCGCTCAGCTCGTCGGAGATCGTGCGCGTGGGGCGGGGCGAAAATGGCGGGCGGACGATGCATTATGTCAATGTGGTCAAGGCGGAGCGCAATCTCGGCAGCTGGCGTGGCAAGCCGGCGCGATTTGTCCTGTCGCGCGAGGATCTGAACATCAGTGGCGCGGACCGCTATGCGATCATCGTGCAGCGGCCGGGGGCTGGACCGATTGTCGCCGCGAAGCTGGTTGGAGGGTGAGGGGCAGCGAATTCATTTTGGACTTCCCGAGATAACCGTTAAGTGGCGATAGTTAACGGGTTAAGGAGTACCGGGTGACCGCATCGGAAACAAACGAAAAGCCGGGTTGGCGCAAAGTCATTGCATCGCTGGGCAATCGCAAAACGCTGTTCATGACAATCTTTGGTTTTGCAGCAGGCTTACCTTACGCGTTACTTCTCGGGACTCTCTATGCGTGGCTCTCCGATGCCGAGGTTGATCTAGAAACAATGGGCGTTTTTTCGCTCATCGGATTGGCCTACGCATTCAAATTTCTTTGGTCGCCAGCGCTTGACCGGATCGACGTTCCGCTTCTAAAAAGCTGGGAAAGCGCAAGCAATGGATCGTTACGGCGCAACTATTGCTCGGTGCGATTCTGGTTATTCTCGCGATGCTGAATCCAGTTTCGTCCATCGGATGGTTTTCCTTGCTGGCGGGAATAGGTGCTTTTGCGTCAGCTACGCAGGATGTTGTCATCGATGCATGGCGGGTCGATGTCGCAGATGAAGTCGCAACCATAGATATACTCTCGACCGTTTATCAAATGGGGTACCGGATCGCCGCACTCGTGGGTGGTGCTTTCGCCCTCTTTCTTGCGGAGCGGACCGACTGGCCTACCGTTTACCTGACGATGGGAGCGGTCATGCTTCTGATCGGTTTTGCCGGCCTGTTTGCGCCCGATGCAGAGACAAAGGTTCAGACCGCCACTGAAATGGCCGACGAGCACGGCCTGCGGAAAGCCGGCCAGCTTGATCCACGTGTTCGTGGATGGGCGCTGCTAGCTGTGGCAATCCTGTGGGGCTGGGCCTTGCTGACGGTCGGAACCTTCATGGTCAGGTCGCTGGGAAGCGATCCGGAGACGCGACCGGATTCCGTCGCATTCATCTCAACGATGGGGCCGTTGATCGTAGTGGCAACGGTTGTCATTCCCGTCCTCATTTCGGCATTTCTGGTGCGCCTGGAACGCAAGGGCCAATATCTTCTGACCAAGGATGTCCCCGCTGAATCGACCGCCGGACGGTTTCTTGATCATGGCTATCGCGCGCTGGTACTTCCTCTCACCGAATTTGTCGGTCGGCTGGGCTGGGCGCTGATCGTCATATTGGGTCTGGTTCTGACTTATCGCATCACGGATTCTATCTGGGGTAGCTTTGCCTATCCGTTCTATCTGGGCGAGCTTCAATATACCAAGGACGAAGTGGCCGTGGCGTCGAAGTTCTTCGGAATCGGCGCGTTGATGATCGGTCTCGCGGCTGGTGGCTATATGCTCACCACTCTGGGCCGCATGTTGACCCTTACCCTGGGCGCTGTGCTCGCAGCTGCGACCAACTTGCTCTACGCCGATCTGGCTAGAGGCGGGGCAGTGGTGCAATCGGTCAGTGATTTAACCGGCTTTACCTGGCTGGTTGCCAATCTTGGCGGGGATGCCGGGCTTGCGAAGCTGATGATGGCGATTGCCGGTGAGAATATTGCGGTCGGTATCGCCGGAGCAGCCTTTGTCGCCTATCTGTCGTCGATTGTCGCCAAGGGCTATAGCGCGGTCCAATACGCGCTTCTTTCATCGCTTACGATGCTGATCGGGACCTTGGGCCGCGGTGCACTGGGCCAAATGATCGAGGAGCAGGGTTATTTCCAGGTATTCATCCTGACCACGCTCATGGGTGGAATCGCAGTGATAATCTGCATTATCGAATGGATACGCATTTCGCGTCTTGGGGCCAGGTCGGGGATTGATCAGACCGCGTTGAAGGGCGCCTAATCGGGGATTTGTTCATTCGCTTTCAGCACTTCGCCCGCCAGATAGAGCGAGCCTGCAATCAAGACTGTCTTGCCGGATCCTTTTGACAGGGACTGGAGCGCAGCCGTAATGTCGCTCGCGTCCTTCATCGGCGCACCCGCTTCCGGAAAATCAGCGAGAACATGCGATTCATGGCCGGGCACTGGGATCACCGTCACGCTGGCCAGCTTTTCGTGCAGCGGCGCGATGATCGCCGCCGGGTCCTTGTTGGACAGCATGCCGATGACCAGATCGATTGATCCCGCTTCATAGTCGGCAAAATATTTGCCGAGCGCCAGGCCGGCGCTGACATTATGGCCGCCGTCGACCCAGACTTCCGCGTCGGATGGCAGGAGATGGGTGACCGGTCCGGCGATCAGGAAATGCATGCGGCCGGGCCATTGCGCCCAGCCCATGGCCGCCTTGAGCGCGGCATCGGAAATCTTGACCTGGTCCTGATGGCGCAGCATCGCGATGGCGAGCGCGGCATTGTCCGCCTGATGGGCGCCGACCAGCGCGGGCAGGGGCAGGTTGAGTTTTCCTGCATGATCCCTGTAATGGAGCTGGCCTTCGTAAATCGCCGCATCCCATTCCTCGCCGCGGGGAAAATGTCGCGCCCCGACATCTGCAGCATGGTCGGCGATGGCGTGCAGCATTTCCGCCGCATATTTTTGCGTGAGCAAAGGCGCGTTCTTCTTGGCGATACCGGCTTTTTCCCACGCGATGCGGGTCATCGGATCGTCCGGCGTGCCCTCTTCGGGACTTAGCAGAAAACCCTCATGATCGATGCCGAGCGCAGCTATGCCGGTTGCGACCGGGCTGGTGATGACATTGGTGGCGTCGAGCCGGCCGCCGAGGCCGACTTCCAGGATGCAGGCATCGGCGGGTGTTTCGGAGAAGGCGAGAAAGGCGGCGGCGGTGGTGGCCTCGAAGAAGCTCGGGTTGATATCCTCACTGCTGTCGAGAACCCGGGCGAGCACAGTGGCGAGATAGTCGTCCTCGATGAGCTTGCCGGCCAGCCGGATCCGCTCGTTGAACCGGACCAGATGCGGGCTGGTATAGACATGCGCCTTGAGCCCTTCCGCCTCGATCGCCGCGCGCAGAAAGGCGCAGGTCGAGCCCTTGCCATTGGTGCCGGCGACGTGGAAAACGGGGGGCAATCCATCCTGCGGATTGTCGAGGCGCGCCAGAATCTCGCGAATCCGCTCCAGCCCCAGCACATCGCGCCCGGGAGAGAGCATTTCCAGCCGGTCGAGCTGTTTCTGGACCGCCGGGCAATCGGAACGGGCGCCGTCTGCCATCTACTCCCCTCCCGCTCGCGGGAGGGGGCGGGGGTGGGCCCGAATATTCGAAAAAGCTGCCATGGTCATGGAGGATGCTCCCACCCCTAACCCCTCCCGCGAGCAGGAAGGGGGAGTTAGGCCGCGTCTTTCCATGCCATCAGATAGCCCATGACATGGGCCAGCTTCTCGCGCAGTTCCTTGCGGTGCACGACCATGTCGACCATGCCGTGCTCGAGCAGATATTCCGCCGTCTGGAACCCTTCCGGCAGCTTCTCGCGGATCGTATTCTCGATCACCCGCTGGCCGGCAAAGCCGATCATCGCGCCGGGCTCGGAAATATGCACATCGCCGAGCATTGCATAGCTGGCGGTGACGCCGCCGGTGGTCGGATCGGTCAGCACGACGATGAACGGGATACCCGCTTCGCGCAGCATCGAGATCGCCACCGTGGTCTTGGGCATCTGCATCAGCGACAAAATGCCTTCCTGCATCCGCGCGCCGCCAGCAGCGGTGAAGATGATATAGGGGCACTGGTCCTTCAGCGCGCGCTTGGCCCCGTCAACAAAGGCCTGTCCGACGGCCAGCCCCATCGAGCCGCCCATGAAGGCAAAATCCTGCACGCCGACGACGCAGGGGATCGACTCGATCGTTCCCTTGACGTTGATCAGCGCATCCTGTTCGCCGGTCTTGGCGCGGGCCTCTTTCAGCCGGTCGGTATATTTTTCTGGTCCTTGAATTTCAGCGGGTCTTCCTGCACCGGTGCCCAGGGAATCAGCTTCCAGCTGCCTTCATCCATGATCTGGGCAAAGCGGGTCATCGGCCCGATACGGCCGTGATGGTCGCATTTCGGGCAGATAGACATATTGTCCTGATATTCCTTGAGGAACACCATCGCTTCGCATTTCTTGCACTTGTGCCAGAGATTATCGGGCGTTTCGCGCTTGGTGATCGAAGCGATCTTGTTGCGGACATTGCTTAGCCAGCTCATATTATCATTCCTCTATTCCGTTCGCATCGAGCGCAGTCGAGATGTCTGCGTGTGCCGCCTGTGTCTCGACTGCGCTCGACACGAACGGTGTGCGATTTCAATTTTTCCGGCGGCCCTGATAGCATCGGAAAGCGACTTTACATAGTCCCTGACATGGGGCGCGGCATCCTTGCCATGTTCGCCGACAATCTCGACAATCGCCGAGCCGACGACGACGCCATCCGCGACGCGGGCGATATCGGCAGCCTGTTCGGGCGTCCGCACGCCAAAGCCGACCGCGACCGGCAGGTCGGTGCCCGCTTTCAGCCGCGTGACGGCTTCTTCGATGCTTGCTTGTGCCGCCTGTTGCTGACCGGTGATCCCGGCGACGGAGACATAGTAAAGAAAGCCGCTGGCGTTGCTCAATATCTGTGGCAGACGCTCCGCATCGGTGGTCGGCGTCGCAAGCCGGATAACCGCGACATCCTTGGCGCGCAGCGCGTCGCCGAGGCTTTCATCTTCCTCGACCGGAATATCAACGCAGATCACGGCGTCGACACCGGCGTCGACACAGGCATCGGCGAACCATTCGGAGCCTCTGATCGTCATCGGATTGGCATAGCCCATCAGCACCAGCGGCGTGTCCGGGTGACGCTGACGAAATTCCTTCGCCATGTTGAAGATGTCAGCGGTCTTGGTGCCCGCTGCAAGGCTACGGATATCCGCTTCCTGGATCGAGGGGCCATCGGCCATCGGATCGGTGAACGGCATGCCGAGTTCGATGATATCCGCACCGCCTTCGACCAGCGCGTCGAGTATGGCACCGGTATCGGCCGGGGTCGGATCGCCAGCGGTGACGAAGGTGACGAGGGCCGCGCGGTCGGCGGGGAAGGATTGGGAGAGACGGGTCATGATATTGGAATGTGCCTTCGTCTGGACAGAATGATTCTCACAATACCGCTAGACAGGACGAGTAAGAGTAACAAGATGTTTACGACCCGGTGGGTGATTTCACTCGTCGGGCATTTGTGAAGCTCGAACAGGGAAACCTTCCCTGAATATGGGAATGTATCACAAAGGCTGTCAAAATGCGGCAGAATTGGAAATATGGACGTCGCAGTCATCCCCCATATTATGATGAAGGAAACTGTCAGAAGCAGGTTGGCCGATTTGATATCATCTATGCGACCTTTGCCAAGCAAACCGGAAAATATCCAGTAAATGGCGAAGATTATGATGCATATCGTTGCTCGGGAAATTGCGCTTTTCCGGAAAAACTCTCCCAACCACCGGGCGTCAGAAACGGTGTGAAGATCCGCCAGCATGTCTGATGCCAGAAAAATCAGGGCGAAGGGGAAAATGACTACGGCAAGGGATATCGCAAGCCCGCGCAGACCACTGGTGACAGTATCGCTATTCAATCCGTCCTCCCTGTTGCCTCCGCAATGATCTGGTCCCGATCCATTTTCACCGCTTTGCTGAAAAGCGCTGCGCGGTTGCCAGGAAGGGGTAGGGAGAGGCGGGTCATTTGCCGAGTATTTTGGTAAAGGTAGAAAGCAAGGCAAAAGCCACCGCCATAAACGCTGCCCAAATGATATATTTTGCAGGTTCTCGACATCGCCGATCACAAACTGGCCAGCCAGCCGCAAAAGGAAAAATATGGGAAATCCAGCCAATAGCCAGAATAAACCCTCTTTCGGCGCAAATCTCAGTCTCGATTCTCGGGACATATCCACGCCAGACGATTCATTCTCCCTAGCCCTTTTCTGAGCTGCTTTGCGGCGGCGGCTCATAAAGAATTTTGCCTGTTGCGATGCCGTAAGATCGAGCATTCGATCAAGATTATGACGGAACAAAGAAGCAGTATGAAAAATGGCACATTCAGGTCCCATTTTTCGATTGCCAGGCCGGTGTCAAGGAAACTGGCGAAGGCCCAGCCTCCCGCCCCGAACAGCGCAGTTTTACCACTTCGCCGGATAGAAGCTTGATAGGACTCCGGTAATTCATATTTGCCTTGTGTGGAATAGAAGAACGCCAGCATCAGGACGACGACCATGACCAAAAGTAGACAGAGACGAAATCTATTGCTTCCATCACTTTTGCATCCTCGTCATTTTTCCCCTCTCCCAACCCTCTCCCTTGAAGGGGACAGGGCTATTAGGCTGTCATATCTCCGCTGCTAAAGCCTCGGTGACAGTAAAAATATCGTTCTCGCCGTCCCGGACAAGTGTGACGAGCGCTGCGTGGTGGCGGTGGCGAAGGTCGTGGCGATGCGATTCATGTGGGACTCCGGTACGCGGTAGAATAAAAGCTCAGGACCAGTGCTGGCACAATTGAGTGAATGAGTGTATCCGCAAAATTATATTCCATCTCAGAAAAGATTGCCCATGCGCCAAAGCGTAATGCAGCGAACGCAGCAAAGTATGCTGGCATGAGCTTGAGCGCATTCCACGGTCGGAGACGCACATCGCCCTTCGCCAGACGGGTCACGCTGGAAATCATCCACAGAATGAAACCAAGCGAAAATGCAGATACTCCGCCGGCTGTAATGATGTCGGCCGTATCGCCTCCAACAGTATAGCGAATGCCAACCGCGATCGACGTTAGGACAAATGCCAGCCCAAGTAAAACCCATCCGATACGCCTGACTCGCTTCAAATCTCGGTCCCCAGCGCTTCCGCGACGGTGAAAATATCCTTGTTGCGACCCTCGACAAGCGCACCGCGCGCTGCGCGGTTTGCGGGGAAGGATTGGGAGAGACGGGTCATATGACCTTCTTGAGATAGGTTCGAATGGAGAATATTGCTTTACTGATGCAGAGCAAAAATGAAATCAGCAAGGGCATGTAGAAAAGGAAGTTTAGCCAAGTAGCGGGTCCATGAAAACAATGCTGGAATCCAAACTCGGGACCCATTGGCTCGGGGCAATGCATAACTGTGAATTCGCCAGAGGAGATCAGAATGAATGCAATCCCTGATATTGCGATACTTGCCAAGAGGGGCGGATAAGAACTAAGGTTTGCTGCCCAACGGGAGTTGGGTTTTTGCTCTTGTATGAAGTCAAATGAATGCCAAACCAATAGCGGTAGAAAGAAAATGGGATAAGCTAAAAAAGCCTCCCCCATTGGACCGGCAATATCAGCAAACTTGTCAGTGGTATTGACGCTGGTCATCATCCATAAACCCAGAAACCATTTTGCTGCTAACGAAAATACAGTCACTGCCATCAAAATGGCCATACTGGTCAACCAGTTCAAAAGCTTCTGTCTGTATTCTGAGGTCATGCGTCAGAATGCCGAAGTCTGGGCCGATTCATATCTCCGTCCCCAGCGCTTCCGCGACGGTGAAAACATCCTTGTCACCGCGCCCGCACAGGTTCGCCAGGATGATCTGGTCCCGATCCATCTTGACCGCTTCGCTGACGAGTACCGCGCGGTCGGATGGGAAGGGACGGGTCATGGGTTTTTCTTGAAAATAGAACGGGTGGAGACGATTGCTTTGATGAGGCACAGGATGGCAGCAATTCCAATTGCAATTATCCAGGGTATCATAAGCCAGAGCGACGGCCCAACAATGCACTGATGGTAGAGTACGTCATCCAGTCGATCACAGCTATTATACTGAAGGAATCCCAAATCCATCAACAAGAACAACAAGATCACAGCGATCATCAGCCACAAGAAAGTCCGATATTTTGTTAGTTTGGCGACCAGCGATATCTCTGGCATTCCTCGTTGTGCAAAATCAAACATGTGCCAAAATAAAAACAGGGGAAGCAAAACAGCATAGAAAAGAAGGGATTCCCCGAACGGTCCAGCTATATCGGCGAGATTAATCAAAATACCTCGTTCAGCCAGATCAGGGAGATCAATAAGCCAAAAAACAACGGCGGTAACGAAGCAGCGAAGAGCGAAAGCGTTACACTGCAAAACCAGTTGAGCAGTTTTTGATGGAAGCCCTCGCTCACTGGACTAAATCTCCGTTCCTAGCGCTTCCGCGAGGGTGAAAATATCCTTGTCGCCGCGACCGCAGAGGTTCGCCAGGATGATCTTGTCGCGATCCATCTTGATCGCTTCGCCGCCGAGTACCGCGCGGTCGGACCGGAAAGATTGGGAGAGACAGGTCATGATGCCCTCTCCCTCAAGGGAGAGGGTTGCGCAAACTTGGCAGCTTGCTGCCTAGTTGGAGCTGGGTGAGGGTCTGCCAACTCTCGATGGCAGTGCACCCTCATCCAACTGCGCCTAGCTTCGTTCCGAAGCAAGGCTCCGTATCCTTCTCCCTCAAGGGAGAAGGTGTGTGCGTTCAACGTCATATCTCCGTCCCCAACGCCTCGGCAACGGTGAAAATATCCTTGTCGCCACGCCCACACAGGTTCGCCAATATGATCTTGTCGCGATCCATCTTCACCGCTTCGCGGACCACCGCAGCAATCGCGTGGCTGGGCTCGAGCGCCGGGATAATCCCTTCGGTGCGGCAGAGCAGTTGGAAGGCGTCGAGGGCTTCGGTGTCGGTGGCGCTGTCATAGTCGACGCGTCCGGATTCTTTCAGCCAGCTATGTTCGGGGCCGATGCCGGGATAGTCGAGGCCGGCGCTGATCGAATGGGCTTCGGTGATCTGGCCGTCTTCGTCCTGCAGCAAATAGGTCTTGTTGCCGTGGAGGATGCCGGGACCGCCGCCTGCGAGACTCGCCGCATGCTCCTTGTCGAGACCATGGCCCGCCGCTTCGATACCCAGCATTTTGACGTCCGGATCATCGAGAAACGGATGGAACAGGCCGATGGCATTGGAGCCGCCGCCAATCGCCGCGACCAGCATGTCCGGCAAACGCCCGACGCGGTCGAGCATCTGGCGCGGGCTTCCTTGCCGATCACGCTCTGGAAATCGCGGACCAGTTCAGGGTAGGGATGGGGACCGGCGGCGGTGCCGATGATGTAGAATGTGTCGTGGACATTGGCGACCCAGTCGCGCAGCGCCTCGTTCATCGCGTCTTTCAGCGTCGCCGCGCCGCTGGTCACCGGCACGACTTCCGCGCCGAGCAATTTCATCCGGAACAGATTGGGTTTCTGCCGCGCGACATCGGTTGCGCCCATGAAGATGGTGCAGGGCAGGCCGAAGCGGGCGCAGACGGTTGCCGTCGCCACGCCATGCTGGCCGGCGCCGGTTTCGGCGATGATCCGGGTCTTGCCCATGCGCATGGCGAGCAATATCTGGCCGACGCAATTGTTGATCTTGTGCGCGCCGGTGTGGTTGAGCTCGTCGCGCTTGAACCAGATTTGTGCGCCTTTGCCCTCGGGCGCATCCTTGCGGACTTCTTCGGTCAGGCTTTCTGCATAATAGAGCGGCGAGGGGCGGCCGACATAATTTTGCAGCAGGTCGTTGAATTCTTCCTCGAACGCCGGGTCGGCCTGCGCCGCGCGATAATGTTTTCCAGATCAAGGATCAGCGGCATCAGCGTTTCGGCGACATAGCGTCCGCCAAATTCGCCGAAATGGCCGCGGTCATCCGGCATGTTGCGGAAGCTGTTGGGGGGTGTGTCGTTCATGGGTTCGATATTTCCGTTCGCATCGAGCGAAGTCGAGATGCATCTGCGGGTGGCCTGTGTCTCGACTGCGCTCGACACGAACGGATGCTATCCGGCTTCATCAAAGTCCCGCACCGCTTGGCAAAAGGCGGCGATTCTGTCCACCTGTTTGACGCCGGGCGCCGATTCCACGCCGGAGGAGACGTCGACCAGCGGGGCATGGGTGGCGGTCAGCGCGTCGGCCACATTGTCCGGGTCGAGGCCGCCGGCGAGGCCCCAGTCGATCTGATGGTCATGACCGGCGAGCAGCGACCAGTCGAACGAGGTGCCGGTGCCGCCGGGCAGCGCCTTGGCTGGCGCGTCGAACAGAAGCCGGTCGGCAGCGCCCACATAGCGGCTGGATTTCGCCAGCGTCGGCTTGTCCTTCACGCCCAGCGCCTTCCAGATTTCCAGGTCGCTGTTGTCCGCAACCAGTTTCAGCCATTCCGGCGTTTCGCTGCCGTGGAACTGAATGACGTCCGGTTTGACCACGCTGATTGCCATACCGGTGGCCTTGGGGTCGGCGTTGACGAGCAGCAGCACCGTCTTGACTCGCTGTGCCGCATAGGTGCGCAATGCGGCGGCTCGTTCGAGCGACACATGGCGCGGGCTTTTGCGAAATGGACGAAGCCGATATAGTCGGCGCCCGCATCGATAGCAGCGTCAATGGCGGCTTCGGTGGAGAGGCCGCAGATCTTGATTTGGGTTTTCATGCGAGGGGTCTTAGCGAGGCAAGCGTTAATCGTCATCCTGAACTTGTTTCAGGACCCCGTGAGAATGCGTTGCGCCGGTGGAGGTCCTGAAACAAGTTCAGGATGACGAGATTGATTAAAGCGTCCCCTCGATCGCCCGCGCGGCGGCGTTGGGATCCTCTGCGCCGGTAATCGGCCGGCCGATCACCAGCACGCTCGCGCCATTGTCGCGCGCCTGCCTTGGCGTGACTGCCCGTTTCTGGTCGCCCATCGCGCCACCCTTGGGGCGCAGGCCGGGGACGACGAAAAAGCCGTCTTTCCAGATATTATGCGCCGCTTCGACTTCATTACCGGAGCAGACGATGCCATCCAGTCCGGCCTCGCGGGCAAGCCCGGCCAGCCGTTCGACCTGATCATGCGGGGTGCCGGCATAGCCGATCTTGGCCATGTCCCGTTCGTCGAGCGAAGTCAGCAGGGTAACGCCGACCACTTTTGTATGTTCGTTCGCAGCCGCTTTGGCATCTTCCATCATCGCGCGGCCACCCGAAGCGTGAATCGTGACGATCGCGGGCTCCAGCACATTGATCGCCTGCATCGCCTTGGCGACGGTGTTGGGAATGTCATGCAGCTTGAGGTCTAGAAAGATCGGCAGGCCGAGCTTGTGAATTTCGTGCACGCCATGATGGCCATGGGCGCAAAAATTCGAGACCGAGTTTCAACCCGCCGACATGGCCCTTGACCGACTGGGCAATCGCGATGGCCCGGTCGAGGTCGGGTGTGTCGATTGCGACGAAAATCGGGTTGGTCATGCGCCGGTTGCTTTCTCGCTATCGACCGGAGATATGGCCGGTGCGGGTTCTGCCACCGTCTTCGGCGCTCGTGCGGGGGCTGGTGTCGGGCTTGGCGCGGCTGTTGGAACAGCGGCCGGTCTTGCCGCATTTTCCAGCGTCTTGATCCGCCGCAACAGCCGCCATTTCGATCCTCTCAGCAGCAACCACGTCGGCACGAAGCCGAGCAGGAAGGCACCAACGACGAAGGTAGAAACCCTCGCTTCGACAATGGCAGCTCCTAGATCAAGCGACGCGCGGGCCTCATTGGTCCACCAGAAGATGAAGGTTGCGACGAGCAGGAGAACCCAGAACAGGATTTTGATAAATTGCATGCTTCACCTTATATTCCGTGTGGCAACTATCCTAGTCCTAAAAAAGCCGGGTGGCCAGACAGCATATAGAGGCCTGGAATAGCGCGCTATTCGCCGAACACGCGGGCGAAGATCGTGTCGACATGCTTGAAATGATAATCGAGGTTGAACCGTTCCTCCAGTTCAGCGTCAGACAGTTTGGCGGTGACGTCGGGATCGGCCTTGAGCAGGTCGAGCAGCGCGATTTCGCCGTCCGATTCCCAGACTTTCATCGCGTTGCGCTGGACGATGCGATAGCTGTCCTCGCGACTGATGCCGGCCTGGGTGAGGGCAAGCAACACGCGTTGCGAGTGGACCAGACCGCCCATGCGATCTAGATTTTTCTGCATCCGCTCGGGATAGATCAGCAGTTTCTCGATCACGCCGGTCAGCCGTCCGAGGGCAAAGTCCAGCGTGATGGTCGCGTCGGGACCGATCATCCGTTCGACCGAGCTGTGCGAAATGTCGCGCTCGTGCCACAGGGCGACATTTTCCATCGCCGGCAGAGCGTAGCTGCGGACCATACGGGCGAGACCGGTCAGGTTTTCGGTCAGGATCGGGTTGCGCTTGTGCGGCATTGCGCTGCTGCCCTTTTGGCCCGGCGAGAAATATTCCTCGGCCTCGAGCACTTCGGTGCGCTGCAGATGGCGGACTTCGACGGCCAGCCGTTCGACCGACGAGGCAATCACGCCCAAAGTCGCGAAATATTGGGCGTGGCGGTCACGCGGAATGACCTGGGTGGAGACGGGCTCGACTTCCAGACCCAGCTTCTCCGCCACATGTTCTTCGACCTTGGGGTCGATATTGGCAAAGGTGCCGACCGCGCCGGAAATGGCGCAAGTGGCAATTTCCTTACGCGCCGCAACCAGCCGTTCGCGGTTGCGTTCGAATTCGGCATAGGCCTGCGCCAGCTTCAGACCGAAGGTCACCGGCTCGCCGTGGATGCCGTGGCTGCGGCCGATGGTCGGGGTGAACTTATGCTCGTAGGCGCGTTTCTTGATCGCGGCGAGCAATGCGTCGATATCGGCGAGCAGGATATCCGAGGCGCGCGCCAGCTGCACCGCGAGACAGGTGTCGAGAACGTCGCTGGAAGTCATGCCCTGATGCATGAAGCGCGCTTCTTCGCCAACATTTTCCGCAACATTGGTCAGGAAGGCGATGACGTCATGCTTCACTTCGCGTTCGATCTCGTCGATCCGCGCAACGTCAAACTTGCCCTTGGCCCAGATCGCTTCTGCCGCTTCCTTCGGCACCACGCCCAGTTCGGCGAGAGCATCGGTGGCGTGCGCCTCAATCTCGAACCAGATTTGGAATTTGGATTCGGGTTCCCAGAGGGCAACCATTTCGGGGCGGGAATAGCGTGGAATCATTTTTGGTCCTTGGACAAAGAGGATGATTACGGCAATGAAGTGCCTTGATTTGCCGTCCCGCTAGCACCTACGAATTGAGTCGGCAATGCAGCGGCGGAAACAGGGAGAATAAAATGCGTCTGGCTATACTCACCGGCGGCGGCGATGTCCCGGGCCTTAATCCCTGCATCCAGTCGATCGCGACGTCGGCCTGGCAACGCGGCTGGGATGTGGTCGGTCTGCGCCGCGGCTGGGAAGGCGTGCTGGAAATCGATCCTGCCGATCCCTGGGCCAATGAAAACAGCGTGATGATGCTGGACAAAGAGCGGGTGCGCGGCATCGACCGGCAGGGCGGCACGATATTGCACAGCTCTCGCTGCGACCCGCGGGTGACCGACAAGGGCGACCAGACGCAAAAGGTGCTCGATATTCTCGACGCTCTCGCGGTCGATGTCCTGATCACCATGGGGGGCGACGGGACGCTGCGTTTCTCGGCCTATCTGTCGAGCCTCGGTCGCAATGTCATTTCGGTGCCCAAGACGATGGACAATGATGTCTATGGCACCGACTATTGCATCGGTTTTTCAACGGCCGTCACCCGATCGGTGCAGGCGATCAATTCGCTGCGGACGACGGCGGCGAGCCACGAGCGGATTGCCGTGATCGAATTGTTCGGTCGCCGGTCCGGCGAGACGGCGCTGTTGTCCGGCTTCCTCTCGCAGGCCGACCGGACCGTGATTGCCGAAGTGCCGGCGGATATGGACGTGCTCCTGCCCCTGCTGCTCGGTGACAAGGAGGCCAATCCTGAATCCTACGCGATATGTCTGGTCTCGGAAGGCGCCAGACTGTCCGGCGCGACGGATTTCGCCGACGAGATCAACAAGTCGAACACCAGTCGCACGGGCCTCAATATCGGCACCCAGCTGGCGCGGGAAATCGAGGCGCGCAGCGACGAGCGGACGATCGTGCAAGAACTGGCCTATCTGATGCGGGCAGGGGAACCGGACGCGATGGACCGGATGGTCGGCTTTGCCTTTGGCGCGCTGGCGGTCCAGCTGATCGAGCAGGACCGGATGGCCAATATGGTGTGCCTGACCGACGGCAATTACGGCGTCGTGCCGATCGGCACGCTGCTGGAAGATAGCAAGGGCGTCAATGTGTCGGGCCTCTATGACGCAAATCTGTATCGCCCCAATCTGATCCAGGTCGAGGGCATGCCGATGTTCCTTTATTAAAGGCGTTCCTATATAGATGAGGGAGCCCGCTATCTATCGGCGACGGTGTCGGTCCAATGGCTGATACCGGCGACCCGCAATCATCGATAGTCTGGCCCGGACCCACTTTACTTTAACAGGAACAACATGATGAGCATTTCATCCGATCGCGTCGCAATCATAACGGGCGCGTCCCGCGGCATCGGCGCTTCCATAGCCCGTCGTTTGGCAAGCGATGGCATGGCAGTTGTCGTAAACTATGCCGGCAGCGAAAAAGCCGCGGCCGAACTGGTCGACGAAATCGTAAACGCAGGGGGACGCGCGATCTCTGCGCAGGCGGATGTCGCCGATCCGCGGGCTGTCAGAAATCTTTTCGATACCGCTGAGGCGGAATTTGGCGGTGTCGATGTGCTGGTGAACAACGCCGGCATCATGAAGCTCGCGCCGGTCGCGCAAGTCGATGACACAGATTTCGACGAATTGATGGCGGTCAATCTCAAGGGCACGTTCAACGGGCTTCGGGAGGCTGCGAAGCGGCTGCGAGATGGTGGTCGTATTGTAAATATTTCTACCAGCGTCGTCGGACTATATCTGCCTGCTTATGGGGTGTATGCGGCGACCAAGGCGGCAGTGGAGGCTCTGACGCATATTCTGGCGAAGGAGCTTGGACCCCGGTCGATTACGGTCAATTCCGTGGCACCGGGGCCAGTCGCGACCGAGCTGTTTCTCGAAGGCAAGGCCCCGGCAATGATTGAGCGGCTCGAGCAGATGATCCCGCTCGGTCGGCTGGGTGAAGTCGATGACATTGCCCGTGCCGTTTCCGTGCTGGTCGGGCCGGACGGCTGCTGGATCAATGGCCAGATAGTGCGCGTCAACGGGGGCGTGATCTGAGCGCCCGTCAAATCAGCCTTTCGAACGGAAGGATGTGTGGCCGTCCCGGCCGATGATGATATGGTCATGAACGGCAATGCCCAATGTCGCCCCGGCGGCGCAAATGTCCCTTGTGATCGCAATATCCTGCCGGCTGGGGGTGCTGTCACCGCTGGGATGATTGTGGACCAGGATGATCGCTGCTGATCCGAGGTCCAGCGCACGCTTGATGACTTCTCTTGTATAGATGGCGGCCTGGTCAATCGACCCTTCGCTGACCAGCTCGTCGCGGATCAGCCGGTTCTTGCTGTCGAGATGCAGGACCCGCACCCGTTCATGGGCCAGATGCGCCATGTCGGCGCGCAGATAGTCGAGCAAGGCCTGCCAGCTGGAAAGGATCGGCTGGGTCCGCACCGGCTCGGCGAGCAGGCGCAGCGCCGCCAATTGCACGATCTTCAGCGCAGCCACGCTGGTTTCTCCCATGCCGGGCAGATTCCGCAATGCGTCGGCGTCGGACACCAGCAGGCGCGACAAGCCGCCGAACTCGTCGATCAATCGCTTGGCCAGAGGCTTCGTGTCGCGGCGCGGGATGGCCAGCGCGAGCAGATATTCGACCAGCTCGTGATCGTGCAGACTATCGCCCTGACCGGTCAAAATACGGTGGCGCAGCCGGGCGCGATGCCCGCTGCCCGCCTTTGGCGGTCCTGACCGGGTTTCCTGTGCCTTGGTCATGGGCTAGCCATTACCAGAACAAATCAGGAACTTCGCCGATAAGCGGACGGCAGGCCGAAAATGTCCAATTTCCCGGCCGGCTGGAAAAACCGCGCGCGCCGACACTTGTACATTGCAACTTAAGGCAGACTTCTGCATTTCATCTGCGATGGAAGAAGAAATCGCCAATGACCCCGTCGGTCGCCGCTCCCGGTTTCGACTGTTCGGCGGGATTTTGCTTGTTCTGATTCTGCTTGGCCTGATTGCCCTCTGGGTCAGTCGAACGACGCTGGCCGACAATTTCGTCAAATCGCAGCTCGAACAGATGGACATTGCGGCCAGCTACGAGATCGAGGAAATCGGGTTGCGCAAACAGGTCATCCGCAATCTGGTGATCGGCGATCCGCAGCGGCCGGACCTGACCGCCGATCTGGTCGAGGTCGGCAACAGCCTGACTCTGGGCGGTGTCGGCATCAACTGGGTCAGCGCCAGCGGCGTCAAGCTGTTCGGGCGGGTGCAGGATGGCAAGATCAGCTTTGGCGAGATCGACAAATTTTCTGATCCGGAAGATGACAGCCCGCTCGCGCTGCCGGATATCTGGCTGGGGCTGAACGACGCGAAACTTCGGATCGACAGCGAATATGGTGCTATCGGGGTGGCGCTCAACGGGCAGGGCGAGTTGCACAATGGTTTCGCCGGAGAAATTGCGGCGATCGCCAGCCGGCTGGATGCCGGCGGCTGTGCCTTGCAGAAGCCGACCTTCTTTGGCGAGATTGCGATACGCGCGAAAAGGCCTCATTTGGAGGGGCCGTTGCGCCTGCCAGTCGTCTTTTGCGACGATCTTGATCTGGGCGCAGAAGATTTTGCCGCACGGCTCTCGGTCGATCTTGGTGTCGATCTGGCGAGCTGGTCCGGCGATGTCGGCCTGATAGGCGGCCCGCTCCGCTATGCCGACTTTAGCAGCCAGGAAATCAAGGCATCTGTGCGCTTCTCCGGAGATCTGGAACAGAGCAATGGCGAACTCGCTCTCACCGCGAGCGGATTGCAATCCCCTTATGGCAAGGCCGCCATTTCGCAGGTCGATGGGCCATTTTCATTAGGTTATGGCACAAAAACGCTGACCGCGAGCTTTGCCGGCCAACCGGAAATACGCGACGTCCAGATCGCGCGAAGCCTGTTGCGGCAGGCTGCCAGCCTGTCTTCGTCGGTTGCCGGGACGCCGGTCGGTCCGATCGCGGACCGGATCGCGAAAGCGGTCCAGCAGGCCGGAAACCGGTTTGACATCTCCAGCGATATCCAGTTTTCCAGAACGCTGGAGCGGACGACTCTTGCCTTTGACACGGCGGCGGCCCGCTCGCGTTCCGGCGCTTCGGTGAGCCTCACCGATCCCTTGCTGCTGGTGTTTACCGACAAGAATATCCGGATGCTGGCGGATGGACCCGTCCAGCTGGCCGGTGGCGGTTTCCCCAGTGCGAGACTGCTGCTCGACGATGGCAGCCTGTCGCGCGGATTTTCCGGTCGGCTGGAAATGGCCAATTATCAGGTCGGCTCGGCGCAGCTGAAAATTCCGGCTCTCGCCTTTTCCCCGACGCGGCACGGCGGCACCAATATCGATGGACGGATAATCCTGACCGGGCCGGTCGGCGACGGACAGCTTACCGGACTGCAGATACCGGTTAGCGGCAATATCAGCCGAAATGGCGATTTCGCGCTGTTCCGCCAGTGTATCAACTTGCAATTTGCCAGTCTGCGCACTTCATCCCTGACCGCCGGCCCGACCAGCGCGCGCCTGTGCCCGCAGGGAAGCGCCATCGTGACCGGAAGCGGAGCCGGCGTGAATATCGCGGCCAATGCGCCGTCGCTCAAACTGGACGGTGCGGTTGGCAAGACACCGCTGGCCATTACCAGCGGAGCGCTGGGATTCTCGCTCGCTAAGGGCCTGACCGCGCAAGATGTCAGCGTCCGCTTGGGTGCGGATGACAGCATGACCCGCCTCGACATGGCTGTGCTGAGCGCCGCGTTCGGCAAGACGATCAACGGGCGGATCGAAGGCGCGTCCGGCAAGGTTGCCAATGTGCCGTTGCTGATGGAGCAGATCGAAGGCGACTGGCGCTATGAAAATGGCCAATTTCTGGCCGACGCTAGCCTGCTGGTCCGCGACGAGCAGCCGGTGGAGCGATTCCGGCCCCTGATCAGCAACGACGTCAAGCTGGGCTTCGACGGCAATGATCTGACGGCCACCGGCTGGCTACGCGAACCGGAAACACTCACCGCCATCGCCGCAATCGATATTGCCCATCGGCTGAAAAGCAGTGAAGGCAGGGCGCTGATCGACGTCCAGTCGCTGATCTTCAACGACCGGCTGCAGCCCGAACAGCTGACTCCGCTGACTCTGGGTGTGGTCGCCAATGTCCAGGGCGAAATTTCCGGTGCCGGCCGGATCGACTGGGATGCCTCCGAAAACGGGATAAAGAGTACCGGGGCTTTCCGCACGCATGGCCTGAACCTCGCGGCTGCTTTCGGTCCGGTCACCGGTCTCGCGGGCGAGATAGAATTTTCCGATCTGCTCGCCCTGGAAACGCGGCCGGGGCAGATTTTGAACCTGTCCGAGGTCAATCCCGGCGTCGCGGTGTTCAACGGGCAGATCCGTTATCGTCTGCTGCCCGATTTCAAATTGCAGGTAGAGGCAGGGGAATGGCCTTTCGCGGGCGGCAAGCTTTATCTCGAACCGACGATTCTTGATCTGAGCGAAGAAGCCGAGCGCCGTTTGCAGTTCACCGTCGAGGGCGTCGACGCCGGGCAATTCCTGACCCAGTTCGACTTCGAGAATATGACCGCGTCCGGCGTGTTTGACGGCAAGCTGCCGATGGTCTTCGATCAGGATGGTGGCCGGATTGTCGGCGGCTATCTGGTGGCGCGCGACGGGGGCGGTACGCTCGCTTATGTCGGGGAACTGACTTATGAAGATATGGGCACGATGGCCAATTTCGCCTTCAACGCGCTCAGGTCGATCAAATATCGCAATCTTACGATCGGGATGGACGGTGATATCGCGGGTGAAATTATCACCGAGGTCAAGTTTGACGGATTGCAGCAGGGCGATGGTGCGAGCCGCAATTTCATCACCAAGCAGCTCGCCCGCATTCCCATCCAGTTCAATGTGCGGATACAGGCGCCCTTCATGCAGCTGATGAGTAGCGCCAAATCCTATTATGAGCCGGAAATTCTGGTCGGGCAGAATTTGCCAGCCCTGCTGCGCGCGGAAGAAGCCCGGGCAAAGGCCGCCGTGAAAATTCTGGAAGACGATGAATAGTCCATTCAGCCGAGGGAAAGCGATGATGCTTTATCAGACAAGCCAATTGACGGATCGTTCATATGGTGCGATTCGTAGCAATATGAGGAATTTAACCACCATCGGTCTGATATTGGGAGCTGTGACCGGGCTGTCAGCCTGCGTGCAGGTAACTGCACCGGACAAGCCGATTGTCATCAATCTCAATATCAATATCAAACAGGAAGTGGTGTATCGCCTCGACGGTGATGCGAAAGACCTGATCAACGAGGAAGCGGATATTTTCTAATGTTTGAACAAGTAAAGAAAACAAGGCCTTGGCCGTTATCGGCGGGCTCATTTTGACAGCTGTTGTTGCCGCGCCGGTTATGGCGCAGCGCGATCCGGCCTATGAAGCAGCCCGGTCGGCAGGTCTGATTGGCGAGAAACCGGACGGTTATCTCGGCTATGTTTCCTCGCCTACGCCTGCGATCAAGGCGCTGGTCGAGCAGATCAACATCAAGCGCAAGGCGGCCTATACCCGCAAGGCCCAGGAAACCAATTCGACGGTCGAGCAATTTGCCTTCACCTCGGGCTGCAACCTGATCATGCGGACAGCGCCTGGCGAAAAATACCAGACCCCGTCCGGTACCTGGAACACGCGCGATTCGAGCGATCCGGTTCGGGACTCCCGCTGCCTTTGAGCTGACGTTTACAAGAGAATTGAAAAAGAGGCGTGCTGGCGAGGCTGGCACGCCTCTTTTTTGTCTGACAATCTTGCACCGGATCGATGCAGAGAGGGACTAGCGTCGGAAAGTCGCGAAATAATCATCCCAGCCTTGATGCGGCCGGCCCGCCGCTTTCGCGAATTCGCTTTCCGTCTCGAGCGCGCCGAGCCGGATTCCCTCATAGATACCGGCGATGATCGTACCCATGAAATTACCGAGCGCATCGATCCGTTCGGCTTGGTAATCCGAGACGCACATCGCGCGATAGCGTAGATCGGTACCGAAGGCGTTGTTGAAATAGGCTGCCAGTTCCGTCTGGCTGATCGGCTCGCCGTGGAGCCGGTAAGTCTGGCCGTGATGGGTCGGCTCTGTCAACATTCTGGCATTGGCGAAAGCAAGCTCGTCGCGGGTGGTATAGCCGCATTTGCCGTCACCGGCACAATTGGCGATCTCGCCGCTGGTCTTGTAATTTTCCAGATAGTCGATGTCCGGCTCGATATAGATGCCGTTGCGACCGATCGCCCAGTCGAGACCGCTCGCGCGGATGTCTGCCTCGGTCTGGCGGTTGCTTTGCACGATCGGGGAAAAGGCGGTGCCGGTCTCTGCCCCCTGGATGCTGGTATAGACGATTTTCCGGACTCCATTGGCGCGTGCCGCTTCGATGACATTGCGATGCTGCCTGATCCGTTCATCGGGGGCGGCCATGCCGGAAACCAGCAGCAATGTGTCCACTCCGGCGAGCGATTTTTCCATTTGTTCGCGATCGGCATAGTCGCCGGGGCGGATTTCGACGCCGAGCCCGGCGGCCTTATCGGGAGACCGGGCCAGACCGACGAGTGGTTCATCCGTCATCCGAGGCAGAGCGCGAATGATGGCGCTGCCCAATTGTCCGGACGCTGCGGTTACGGCGATGGTCATGGCGTCTTTCCTTGGCTCGGTCGAAACGGGTTGGGGGAATGGCTCATGATGCTTTCGTCTCGTTGGCCATATCCTGCAATATCGCGTCGAGACCAAGCATCAGTCTTTCGCATTTTGGGGATCGAGCGCGTCGGGGTGAGGGCGGGCAAACTGGCCGCTGTCATTGTCGAAATACAGGCCGGATGCTTCGGCGAACTCGTCGGACAGGGCGGCACGTACCAGAATATCGACGCCGATCCCGACATCATTGCCTTTGGACCCATAGGCCTCTCTCACCATTTTCGTGCCGAGAAACGAGCCCGGATTTACCGCGACAATCATCGGGCCATCGGGTGCGAGTTCCTGCGCCAGGCTACGCGACCACATGGTCAGGGCGAGCTTGCTCTGCCCGTAGGCGGCGCTGTCGGAAAGGCTCGCATTCCCGGCGAGCGCATCCAGGTCCACCGGTGACTGGGCCGCCGACGACAGGTTCACCACACGCGCGGACTTGTCCAATATGGGCAGAAGGCGGCGGGTCAGCAGATAGGGGGCGATCGTGTTGACGGCAAAGCGGATATCGAGGCCCGCCGCTGTCCGCGGATCGGGAACCGCAAAAACACCGGCATTGTTGATCAGCACATCGATCCGGTCGTGCCGCGCCATGACCGCCACGGCCAAAGCTTCGACGGCGGCCATATCGGACAGATTGGCGTCATAGGTCTCTACGGAACCGTGGCCCGCAATGGCTTCGAGATTGGCCTTGGCGTCAGCCAGCTTGGCCGCATTGCGCCCGTGCAGCAGGATATTGTGCCCTGACTGGCTCAACGCCTTGGCGGTTTCGAGACCGATTCCGTCGGTCGAGCCGGTTATCAGTATCGTTT